>JARLHJ010000014.1 GCA_031292305.1 Candidatus Babeliales bacterium | reverse complement strand
CTGTTGAATATCAGATGTCTGGTATTTCACAAGTTCAAGTAAATGAAAAAATTGGCAAAACGTTTGCAGCTGCATTACGCTCAATTTTACGACAAGATCCTGATATTATAATGATCGGTGAAATGCGAGATGCTGAAACTTCACAAATTGCAATTCAAGCAGCTTTAACTGGGCATTTAGTACTTAGTACATTGCATACAAATAATGCACCTGCAAGTATTACACGTTTAATTGATATGGGATTAGAACCATTTTTAATATCTTCAACAATTACATGTGTTATAGCACAACGTTTAGTAAGGCGCTTGTGTCCAAAATGTAAGGCAATGTATAAACCAGAGCAAGATGTATTAGATAGTATTGGCATCCCTTCCAGTGAAGCAAAAAATATAACATTCTACAAACCAGTCGGTTGTACAGAATGTTCAGAAACTGGATATAAGGGACGGTTGGCAATATTTGAAGTTATGGCTATGAGCCCGGAGCTTGCACATTTAATTAAAGATAGGGCTGATGCTCAACTGTTACGTAAGCAAGCTGCTAAAGATGGCATGACTTCTTTAGTTGAAGATGGTATTAGAAAAATCAAAGAAGGGCTTACTACTATCGATGAGGTACTTTCTGTTGCTGCGGGGCTTGAGACTGAACTTGAATGAAATTAGCCAATGGTTTTTCACTCATAGAACTTTGTATAACAATAGCTTTATTTGCCTTAATTGCGACAATAACATTTCCAAGTATATGGTTTTTAAGGCGTCAGCAAGTTGTATCAGAAGTTGATAAGTTGTTTTCTGTTTTTAGTTATTTACAACAGGCTGCGATTGCTAGTAATAAAGATTTGGTTTTGCAATTTGATTCACAAAACAATTCTTACAGTTTTGAAAGCAGTAAAATTAAGTTATCTGAACAGACTAAATTTTCAATCAAACAAGATTTAAAAGGCCCACCGTCGTCACCAGTTAATACTTTAACAAAGCCAATAACATTTATGAATAATCAAGTAGTCTTTTATGCAGATGGCAAAATGCAACCAGGAACGGTATATTTAACAGATTCAAAGAAGCATTACCTTTATGCAATAACAATACCTATCTCGCAAGTTTCTTTAATTAGGAAATATAAATACATAAATAAATGGATTTTGTATGAATAAATTTTTTAAAACCACATAAAGTTAAAGTCATCTATTAATTTATTTATTTTATTTTGATTTCCACCTTTTGTAGCGTTTTGAAGAGAGTTAATTAATGATGTCATTTCTGCTTTTAAATAAATTTTGGATTCATGATTAACTTTTCTTAAAAGTTTTTCCATACTAGGCAACATACAAATTAAACTAAGTATTTTTTTGTTGATATCCCAGCTATTAAATTTTGTGATAGAATTTGGATCAAAAAGTTTAGATAATAAAGGGTAATTACTTTCAGTAATTTGAAGATTAGGTTCAATATCTTCTATATTAATCTTTTCTTGGTCAGCAGTATAAATATTTGGTACAAGAATTAATAAAAAAATAATAATATATTTTAATTTTCTCATAATACTCCCCACTTTTTACTGCAATAAAATTAATTAATACCAAATAAATTATAGAATTCATTTTTTAAATCCAATATAGCATTTTCATCTTCACCTTCTGCTTTTGCAAGATCATCAATAAATTGTTTTAGTTCTTGTTTTAGGTTATTTGCTTCGTTTGAAGTAATAGTTCTTAAATAACCCTCAAGTCCAGGTAAAAAATCAGTTAAGCTAATAATTTTTTTATCTAAATCAAAGCTATTTAATTTTTGGATATATAATGCATTAATATTTTTCGTTAAGAAAGGATAATTGCTCGGAGTAATTTGAAGCTTGTCTTCAATTAAGTTAAATTCAATACCTTCTAGACCATTATTTTCTGCATCTGCAGTATAAATATTTGGTACAATAATTAATAATAAAATAATAACATAATTTAATTTTTTCATAATTCCTCACTTCAATTTCATTAATTTATGCTTTTTTTTGTACTATATTTTGTAATTCTGACATTGATTTATCTAATTCATCACTTTGCTTTTTATTTAATTGATCTGTTTCTATAAGTTGTTCGATTATTACAACAAACTCATCAATTATTGGATATGTATCTTGTATATTAATATGATCTAAATTAATAAGATTTTTAATTTTTTTTATTGCCATATTAATAATTATATACTGTTGATCAATTTCACCCTTATTAAATTCATTTATGTCTTCACCTAAAAGTCTGTATAAATAAGGTGAATTGTATTCATTAATTTTATTTTCTGTATGGTTATCACTGAATTCCAGTTCTATCTGGTTTATTTCCGCAGCATTAAAATTAATAGAATTTAATGCTATGGCAAGGCTAAGGATATATTTTAAGTTTTTCATGCAGCAGCCTTTTGACATCTCAATTTTTCTTCTAATTGTAGTTCTTTAATTTCATCATCAAATTCTTCAAATAAATCTTGAAACTCAGCTTTTAAATAGTCTATATCAATTTTTTCTAATAAAGTTAAAGGTAAGTTTTCTATTGCATTTATTAATAATTGAATTTCAAATCTCAAACTTCCAAATTTTGAATATTTCTGGTTTCTTATTAACCTTCTTAGATATTGTTCAAAATCATTAAAAGAGTTTATTAAACTCTTTATTTTATAATCAGTTTTATAAGAATTAAAAATCTGCAAGTCAGCAGGGCTAATAACCTTTGTTAAAAGAGGATAATCTGCTTTAATAATATCAGTTGATCTTATTTTATTTTTATAAGTTGGTGCTGCAAAACAGCTATAGGGTATTATCATTATAGCAAGTAACCAATAATGTAAATTTTTCATATACCCTCATCCTTTTTTT
>JARLHJ010000013.1 GCA_031292305.1 Candidatus Babeliales bacterium | reverse complement strand
TCGAAACTCGAAGAGTGTAGTAGAAGGCTACGGATGGCAGGCCAGTTTCTTAATGGTATTTTTACGGCAGCTATTCGCTGCATCGTTAAAAATTAATTTAATAAACTCCTTACTCTTTTGTGGTGAGTACCAAAATGTACCTATCCCGGCGTAGCTGCAAAGCCTGGACAGAACCATAAGAACACCTAAATCTTAGAAATATATTCCTCGGTAGCTCAGTCGGCAGAGCAAATGACTGTTAATCATTAGGTCGCAGGTTCGAGTCCTGCCCGGGGAGCCATACTTCGCCAAGGCTTCGTATGGCAGGCCATTTTCTATTATATAAATTATTCCCTGAAATTTTCTTAAGGGACTGTAGCTCAGTTTGGTCAGAGCGTCCGCCTGTCACGCGGAAGGTCGTGGGTTCGAGCCCCATCAGTCCCGCCATAAGAGATTATCCGAACAATTTAGGATCAAATCGAATGGCTTTCTCAGCTCCCACAGCACTTTATCATCTTCAATTATCAGGTTCGAGCAGACAAGATTAATAAACTGTCTTCTTTCCTCAACGTCAGAACTTATAAATAGTTCATAAGCACAAGTTAGTAGATCTAGAACGTATTTTGCAGTAATAAAATAATCATTTTCAGCTTGTTGCAAAGATGCAAGACGAGTATTAATTTGAATAACTTCATTTCTAAATGATTGGTAAAACCTGTCATACTCACTGTCAGTAATTCTCCCTTTAAGTTTATCAAGATACAAATTGTCCATCATTCGTGTGTAATTTTTTTTCCGTAGTCAATTGTTCAAGTTCTTTATCATGAAAAGCAACTTTAGCTTCTTGGACTTTATTAAGAGTTTCAATAACATTGGCAACCACTGTTTTAGGAACTTGAAGACTTTTAAACATTTTTCCAAGTTCTTCAGTTATAGTTTCTTCTCTAAACCATTTTGCACCATGCTTGCCAGCCTTTTGTGTGCAAGTACATCAAAGATATTACGTGAAATTCTATCAACTTTATCACAACAAACTGCTACCTTATCTTTTTGGCTTATGATATAATCTATAATGTTGTCAAACTCACTTCTTTGATTTTTATAGGCGCTTTCATCAAAGCTGCATACTTTTAGAATTTCAAAGTTTCTGTTTTTGCAATAAATTTCAAGACGAGCAACTTGTGCAGGCAAAGAATTTCCTGCTTCTTTTTGTTCTTCCGTACTTACGCGTGCAATTAAAATAGCTTTCATAATTTAACTCTTGTTTGTGTGTGATGTAATTTTTCGTATATCTTATTTTACCACAGACAAGGGTTTTTCTGTATAAATATTATTTAAATATTTTTTTAAGTATCAAATAAAGTTGAGGTCTAATAAATTTTTATAACTTACGCAATTATATAAATTCATATTATTTTAATTAGGAGATAATGCAGGCATATTAATATGATTTTAATATATTAATAACTTCTTGATTATTTGATTCTAATGCCACATCATATGCATTATTTCCATAACATAGGATTGGCTTCAATAAAATCGTTTAACGGTTCTTTTTAATCCTTATTTAATTTCATTAATAGCTGCTTTTTCTAAAGCTTTAGGTCACAATATATATTCAGATACACATGAGGCTATGCCTAGGTCCTGTGTTATGTTTTTCCCTCTAAGAACTTGTTTGAAAATAGTATTTTCACGCCGTGATTTTAAATAGCCCTCTAAAAAAGAAACTATTTTTCGCAAATTTTCATTTTTTGCTGAATTATAATCCCAGGGATGATTTACGATATTTGCTCTTGCAGCATCAAGGGCATTTACAACAAACTTGGCTCCCGCTCTCTTTGAAACTAAGAACTTAACAATTTCATAATCACCATTACTAGCCGCATATACGAGAGGATTATTCCCAGGGTCTTTAGCAGGGTTACTAGAACTCAGATCCATGAATTCTAAATTAGCACCATGATTCACTAATAACTTAAACATGGTTAACAAGACTTCAGCATCATGCTTAGAATAAATATGGTATGATATTATACTACTATAGTAGTTATCTAATAATACTTTAGAATCGCTGCTGTATAATGCTTTTGTTCTTGCTCTTATTACTGTACCTATAGGTAAAAATCCTTTTGTTGCTTCATTAACTGAATTAGGCCACTTTGCAAGCAAATAATTAAAAAGCGGAAAGTTAACTGCTTCTATAGATACCTTAAGAGTTTTTAAAAGATAAGGAAAGCGCTCATACGCTTCCGGGTGCTGTTTAAGATAAATATCAAGCGCAATAATATCTTTCGAATGAAAAATATTATTCAGCAAGAACTGTAATTCTTTTTCTCGACTCATATTTTCATCAGCAATTGCACCATTTTCTATAGCACCAGCCGGTTCTGCCGATTTAATTGAATTACAGAAAACTAAGATACCCATGATTAATAACATTTGATTTATCTTCATTTTTATATTCCTTTATTAGTAATATTTTTCATATTAATAGCGTAGCAAAAGTAACTAATAAAAATCAATGAAATTGTCAGCTTGAGAAAGAAATAATAAAAGCCAGGTTTAAAGTAGTTAAAAAGGCGATTAAAATAAGAAAAGTATGAAAAAGTGGTTTTGGGAATATAAAAAACCCCAATTCAAGAAAAAAACACGCATACATATCCAATACAGCGAATGAAAATCGATTAGCACGATACTTTGATCAAGGTCACTACATCATTTATCCAATTCAGTCGTATTATGCAAAGAAAGAAAAAGCAATTTTTTATTAAATTATATAAATTTTAGTGAAGAAAATTTCCTTGAGTTTATCTTTAGATGTAAATTTTTAGACATCATTATTTTCAAGGGTTTTTCTATATCAACTTTTATTTAAAAATTATTTTTGTTTGACGATAATATCGTAGAATTGAGAATTTTGTTTTCAAGTAAAGCCACTTTTTTATTTCTTAAATAATGATCAAAAAAATCTACAAGTAAGGCACGAGTGATTTCAATGCCTTCAAGAGGATTAATTACATTTTTGGACAGAGGACTTTTTATAAGCTTTGAATCGACAAAGGATGCATGGTCAGCATTTTTTACCGTTACAAAAAACGCATTATTTTTTAATTGATCAAAAAGTTTTTTGGAATGTCTTGCTAACAAATTATCACATTGTTCTATGTTAAGTCCTGCATTAAGACCCTCTTCATGTGTGAATTGTTTTTCCGCTACAACAAATAAACTTGGTGTTTCAAATTGCTTATCCCAATTAGGACCAAATAAGAACCCATCCAAATTTGCAAGAGCTCTAAAAGCTTTATTGTGCCGTGCCGCTTCAACCGCAATGCTTCCTCCAAATGAATGGCCAAATATACCCATGGCAGACAAATCAAGAGATTTTGTTAATGGTTGATTTCGCAGCCATGAAAGGACAAACTCAACATCTTTAATCCATGTTTCTTGGGTCATAGCAAATGTTTGCATGCATGATCGCTCTTTGTTAGAAAATATATTCGCAAGTTCTGGCAAAATTACTGGACTAGACCCATCAGGGAACCTCACTGGCCAACAAGCATCAGTGTGATTAATTGCAACCACAACATATCCATGACTAGCCATTTCTTCAGTCAAAGATGAATATAATTGTGCAGCCATAAGAAAACCAGGTGAGAAAAACAGAACGGGAAATGGAGAATTCTTTGTATCGATCGGAGCATCAGGCATGGCCCAATCTCTTATCCTATCAAAATACTCGAGATCTTCTTTTTTATGTGTACGAGCAAGCTTTTCCTTGTAAAGATGCATAGCATCAGAGAGATAAGAAGGATATTCTTTTTTTATTTCCACAGATGGATAATAAATGTGCACTAAAAGAGGTCGACTTTTTTCATTATTATGATGGCGTGATATATCTTTTAAAAAATGTGTGCTCATACCAACATTATAGGGACCTGTTGGCTTTGGTAATTGAATTTTTTCTTGTGTCATTATGCGCGTTCCTAATAATAAAGTAATTAGAATGTAATACAACATATTAATCTACAAGTTTCAATGGCTTAAATTTTAAAACACAATCACGTATAGGCTTGAACGAATCATTAACAAGAGGCAATCTAATTTTATTAGCATCAGCAATCAATCGATACCAACTTCTATCGCTATAAGCACCAAACAAAGTGCGCAACTCACGCAAATTAACAACTCCCAATGCTTTCTTTAATCCATACATTTGTAAAACTTGTTTTGGTCCAAGATCAGGATTGTAAAAAACTAAATCAGAAAGTAAGCCCTTATCACTTGTAACTTGATAATCAAGCAGCGCAGGCCGTTTATTTTCAATTTCATCAAGGTAATGCAGAAGAACTTTTTTAGAAATGCTGGGTTTAAACAAACTTTTAAAAGTTAAATTTGTTTTGACATTTAACTTCTTAAAAAGTTGTTTCATTTTATCACGCTTATTAAGGCGCACTTCCATTCGCAGAATCTCTAACATAGTCCCCTTTTTGGAATTGAAGATATTTAATTGCAAATCACTATCTTTTTCTATAGAACGTTTGCTGCTCTACTTTGCCTTTTCCAGATCTTTAATTTTGTCGTAGAACACAACTTCATATGCATTACAATGCCATTTGTAACTGTGACCATCATTGCGATAATCAGTTTGATTTACATCTAGTGTAAGTTGAATATTAGCTTCTTTAATTTTATTTATATAGTGATACGGAATGGAACCATCCGTGAAAGGAATATTTTTTGAATAATGAATCACAGCTACAGGTGATTTTGTAAGAACATTGGCGGTGACTATAACACCCATATCTTTCAAAACATCTACAAGTTTAGTTATTACATCAGAAAAATCTTTAAGTTTAAGTTCATCAAAGTTATTGCCATATATTAGCTTGGGCAGAGATAATTCAATTTTCAGCATTACCTGGCTGCCAAAATTGTTAATACGATGCGCAATTGTTAAACGTGGCTTGTAAATACCTGCAAGCAATTCTTTTTTAGTTGGGTTCTGTTTAGATTGCATGTTACGTATTTTAGCAGTGGGATTATTAACCCATTCTGCTGAAGGCTTAAACTTATCAGGCTCACTGATATGATACATATCTTTGGTTAATGTAAGAACTACGGTGTCTATCATGTTGAATCAATGCTGCTATTATTTTGAATGTCTTTTTAATTTTTCAATAACGGGACAGCAACATTAATACTCTTTGTTTTAATTTACTTTTTAAAGATAGTTTTGTGAATAAGAATAAAAAAATAGACCCGCTAAAAATAACGAGTCTATTGTATTTTGTTAAGATCTAACGTCGGCGAAATCTAATATTTGTGCATTAGTTATTTTGATAAGATCATTGGTGTTAATGCGCAGTGTAGTTTTAGGTGTACCACATCCGCCATAACAAGCTTTATTTTTTAAAACATTACTATCGATTATAGTTTTTAATTCAGGGTTAACCAAACTTACTTCACCTATTTTTGCACCTGTAATATTAAAAACTGTTTCAGGATCAGCAAGGTTGACATCTTTAGAATTTAAAGCGTGTTTTAATTTCTTAAATGATATTCGTGTATCCCCGCCAATAATAGCTGCTAGATATCCACTATCTGTTTTAATAATTAACGTAGGAGTAGTTTCACTTAAAGATATGCCATATAATGCTGCACCCTGGGCTGCTGATGAAATATTAGTTTCATTTTTTAAAATCGAGTAATCAGCATTTGCATTTTTTAATAGCGTATCTAATTGTTCTAGTTTTATTTCGTGATTCACTCTAGCTCCTTCAAGTAATATCTATTTGTCCATTTATGTTCTGCAAGCAATGGCTTGTCTAAAATTCTAAATTTAAATTTTGTATATAAAGCATTTGCTCCATGCATGAAATCATTGGTTTCTAAATAGCATTGTTTAAAGCCATGAGATTTAGCTTGCTGTAATATATGTTGCAATAAGATAGATCCTAAACCGAGTCCACGTGTTTCAGATAATAAATACATTCCTTTGATTTCACAGATATCCTTGTATTTATCTGATAGGGTTCCATAACCACCACCGCCAACTATTTTTGCTCCATTTTCAATAACAAAATAATTGTTTCCGTTACAATCATAAATATCGAAAGTATGATTTAATTCTTCTTCAATAAGTTGAGCATCAGGATGTTTTGAATCAAATCCGAATTCAGCTCGGACTGATCTAATAATGTTCAGTAGTTGTGGAATATCTTGTTTTGAGAATATACGTACTTTGTAAGAATTTTGCACAGTATTACCTTTAACTGAAGGCTTAGCCTCAGCGCCTACAATCTTATTAGTTACAAATGATAAAAACACTATGATTAAAATTGATTTTGTTTTCATTTTGTTTGCTCCATTTGTGGGTCGTTCTGTGTTTTAGAATCTTTTAATGCCTTGGCATAAATCGACAACCCTTTGAATACAATATTTCTTTCTTCTTCAGTCATTATATTTAAAGCTTGTTCTACTTCATTACTTGCATGAGAATTTATTTGATTAGCCAATTTTTGGCCTTTTTTTGTTAAAGATATTAACTTATTTCTTTTATCATTTTTGCAACATTCGACATCACAAATACCATCTTCATATAATTGAGCTACTAGACGACTAGTTGTTGATTTTTCTAAGTTTAAGGCAGCTGTTAATACTGTTAAGTTTAACTTACCCTGCAAATTTAACTCTACTATAGCGTGACACTGCGAAACAGAACCTATAGAAGAGAAGCGGTTCTCAAGCAAGCCTAATTGTCTAACCAGTTCTCGCGAAGAAGATCGAATTTTAGAAATTGTATCATTAACATTCATAAGGCTCCAAAATTAATTTTACTATATAGTTGTATTATGCAACTAATTTTAAGCCTTTGCAATCCTAATTTCTTTTATCAGTGTATAAAGTCTCATTTTTGAAATAAAAAAGCTCGCCATACAGCGAGCCAATGTCATCGTCTTTTTTAGTTTTAGCTTTTTTAGGTTTGGCACCCTTTGCTTTTTTCTCGTGTGTAGCTTCTGAAATACTTTTATCTACCTTGATCAATAATACAAAAAATGCTGCAACCTTATTGCTAGCATCAAAAGACAAAACGACCTTTGTCTTTTTAACCATATAAATCTCTAAACAATACTTTTTAAGTACCGTTTTAATTTCTAAATCTTTTTAATATCTTTTATTAAGTTTTTTTAAAGCTTACCTGGTAAGCGCACTCAGCCTAATATAATCACATTGCGTGTCATAATTAGATAAGTTTTGTTTGATATGCGTCAGACACATAAGTCTAACATTTTGAATTAAGTTCATAGGAATCTTCTTTTTTAAGAGTAATTTGCTCCATTTATACGATAGGTAAGTCTAAATGGTATTTTATAAAAGGCAATAAATAATTTTTAAATCAACAAAAATTACCTTAAAACAAAAAGACATGATAAAATTTTCAAGTATTGAAATTACAATTAATATAAGCTATTTATAAACAGTATTAATTTTTATTAAGTAAATAATAATCAATGGAATATTATGAATTTTAATTTTTTAGTATTTATAACTCTATTAAGTTTAAACGGATGTATCTTTTTTAAAAAATCAGAAAATGTTAGTCAAGATTCAAATAAATCTACTACAGTTATTAATCTGGAAGATTCTACTAAAATCATTTTATCTTTAATTAAATCAAACAATTTAGAAAAAGCATTACATTTAAAAACTATAAATGATAAAAATTCAGTTGGACTATTAATTGAAAATTTTAGTCCATCACAATTAGCGCTTGAAGCAGAAGTCTTAAATTGGCCTAAACCCAGTAATTATGGTTTTTTTAGAAATATGGTTAACCATGAAACAAATATTAGAAAATTATGCTAAAACTAACAACTTAATTAAATACGTCGAAGTTAATTCTGAAAATTTGTTTAAAATAGCAGAAGAATTTGCTATTGAATCTAATCCTACAATTTTGCTTATACAAAATAGATCTGAAATTAATCGCGTAGAAAACATCCAATCAATTGATCAATTTGACCAAGAATTGAAAAAAATTATTCATGAAATAAATATATCGAAATGAACCAAAATTGAATTTAAAATTAAAAGTTCTATTATCAACTATAATAATTACATTAACTATAACTTTATATAAAGTATTAAAACCAATGCAATCAATAAAAACAGAACAACATTATTTAGACTTAGGATATTGTAATATTTGGTATCAAAAGTCTTTTACACAAGAAACAAAAGATAAAACTCCTATTATATTTGTTCATGGAGGCCCTGGATTAGAATCAGGTTATATTATAAATTTAAATAACCTTGCATCTGAAAGACCATGTATTTTCTATGATCAATCCGGATGTGGTAAAGCAATAACTAGTAAGCCTATTGATTGGACATTTGAACATTATGTTAAAGAACTGACATTAATTATAGATAAATTAGGTTTTGAAAAAGTTATCTTATTTGGATATTCATGGGGAGCTGCATTAGCTACCAAATATACTTTAGAACATACAGATAAAGTAGAAAAATTAATACTTGCTAGCCCTTACATAAGCACACTACATTTAATAGATAATTATAAAAAATTAGCTCAAAGCAAAGATATCTATGATATTATGATAAAGCATGAAAATGCTGGAACAACTGATAGTCAAGAATATCAGGATGCTTACGCAATATTTTTTAAGAATTTTATATTCAGCAAAGACCCTTCAATTTTTGATAATATCATTGTTAATAAAGAAATATCAGAAACAATGTGGGGGAGCAACGAGCTTTCTGTCTCAGGTAATCTTAAAGATCTTAATCTCATACCATTGTTACATAATCTAAATTTACCTGTTTTATTAACATCCGGAATAAATGATCCCATGACTCCAAGTTATATGGATTTATTACATAGAAACATTCATAATAGTAAATTAGTTATTTTTGAACATAGTACACACATGCCACATATTGAAGAAGAAGAGACATACTTAAAAATAATAACTAATTTTTTACGTAATAATAAATAATTCGTATTACTGAACATTTAAAAAAACTAGATTAATTATATGCCTCAAAAACCTGAACTGATTTACCTTAATGTTTTAATAGCAACTCAAACATATTCATTAGGAATGCTTAGTATTAAAACTTATAAAAATGAACTTTCTTATCATTTTCACTACCCATTAGAAAGTTCATTACTTAGTCTAGACATTAATAGAAATAGTTTAGAATTCAGATCAGAACATATAACTTGGCACAAAAGTGTTATTAATTTTAAAAGATATAATGATTCTCGAATTCACCAGTTTAAAAGTAATTTTTTACCTCTACCAAATGATATTAAGATCATCCTTGTAGAAAGCTTTTATCTATATAAAAAATCAAATCATCTTTTAGCACTTTTTAAAGATCTAAAAATAATAAATCCATCACAAACTCAATTAATAACAAAAATAGAAACAGCTATAGATTTTAGTCTTATTTTTATTTTAATACCCAAAAACTTCAATTTTGAAAACTACTCTATTAATCTATCTAATAGCAAATTATTATTTAAATTCGATCAAATTTTTACAAGTATTGGTAGAATTAATGCCTTCGATGGATTTGACTTACTTGTTTGTATAAGCCCTTATGTTCCAAACATCCTAAATACAAAAGTTAACACTCAACAACGATTGATAAATTTTGAAAAGCCATTGAGTACCCTTGAAGACATTATTAAACATAACTTCAATTTAAATACGTAATCTATAATTGCTGAATTCCCAATGCCTTACAAACAGTTTTAATATTCTGCAAACTAAAGCTGAATTTAACTTCATGTTTACTGAATGCGCCTTCCAAGTACCGCCAATTAATTTAGAATGGTTGTATTTTTTCTCTTATTATCGAACCAAGTATTGAGCTTTGCTATTTTATAGCGAGGCTCTTTCTATTTTAAATATCTTTTTTATTATGATATTCTTTTATAAAGTGTTTATGATTATTAATATTATGTTATTTATAATAGACATTCTAACTCCACCAGCTTTGCAAGCATATTCAGAAGTATCAAAATCTATGACCGAAAAGGAAACAATGATTTTAATAACTGATCCGAGAGTTCTTCAAATACGTATTATTGACAATAAAGAAGAGTTTATCGACTTAAAGAATCAAACTGAAATTGCTTATGGTTCTTCACCTGAAATACCAAATAATCAGGATTACACCAAGATAAGAAAAACAGTTTATAATAAATTAATAGAAGCGCAAAAAATGCTACCACAGGGCCTACGTTTTTGCCTTTATGAAGCACATAGAAGTTTAAGCACTCAAAAAAAAATTTTTGATATTCATTACAATCAATTAAAAGATTCAAATCCAGGATGGGATAAAGATCGTTGTTTTAATGAAACTACAAAATTAGCATCACCTGTTATTAATAGAGATGGATCAAATAATATTCCTCCACATTCAACTGGAGCAGCTATTGATATCTATTTAATTGATAATGCAGGAAATATTGTAGACATGGGAATATGTGTTAAAGATTGGTTATCGGATGTTACTGGTGAATTATCTGCTACAAATTCAAATGAAATTTCTGAAGAAGCTAAAAAACATAGAAAAATTATGAGTGAAGTTTTAGAAGCTGTAGGCTTTGTAAATTATCCTACAGAATATTGGCATTGGTCATATGGAGATCGTTATTGGGCTTATCATAAACAATCTGATAATGCATTATATGGAATGGTTACTAATTCTGAAGAGTAATAAAAAATGAAAAATATAAAACGTATAGCAATTATTGGAAACTCTGGTTCAGGTAAATCTACTTTAGCAAAACAATTACATAAGATTTATAATTTACCTGTCTACCATTTAGATCAATACTTTTGGAAACCGAATTGGGTTCAACCAAATCCTGATGAATATAAAATAATTCACGATCAATTATGTGATTTAGATAAATGGATTATTGATGGAGTTAATTTGCGAATTATGGAATACAGAATACAAAGAGCTGATGTAATTATATTTTTAGATTTTCCAAGATATCTTTGTTTTTATAGAATATTTAAAAGATTTTTCAAATATTATGGTAAAGAAACACCAAGCAGTCCTAAAGGTTGTGTTGAAAAGCTAAGTTGGGCATTAATCCCTTTTTTAAAATATGTTTGGAATTTTAAAAATAAGTATCCACAAAAAATTAAACACTTATTAAAGCAGTATGCAAATACAAAAGAAATTTATATTTTAAAATCCCAAAAAGAAATTGATGAGATGTTAGAAAAAATTAAAAAAACTGCTCTGTGACACAAAAAAAGAGTACACAAAAAACACGAAACCAAGAAAAATATATTATTGAATCACGCAGCTTGTTGATGAACGTTGTTTTTGTGCTATTGTATTACCCTTTTGACATTGCTTTTCTATATCTATTTTTGACTCTTTAAAATCATTAAATACACATTCAAAATTTCTAAGAAATTTAACATGGTTATCACTTATAGTAAAAGGATGTCTATCTTTTGGTATAGAGCGGTTTGTTCTTAGCATCACATTATATTGATCTTGAAATATATATACATAATGTATACCATCAGCATTCGTAATAAACAGATCGCTTTCCTTCACAGAAGAAAGTCCTAAAGCATTTCTAAGATGATCATAATATAGCATGAATTGAGATCTAGAATAGGGCACTCCTCCATGCAAGCCTTCTGACATTCTCCTACGACAATGGACTAATTGTATGTACCATTTTTCAACTTCTTTAAAGTTTTCTTTTGTTATTCCTATATTTGAATTGGAATTTACTTCCAATGAATACATATTAATTGTTAAAAACAAAATACTTAATAAAATTAATTGTTTCATAAAATCTCGCTATTTATACAAAAAAACAAATACATAAAAATTCAATATTTTTATATCTTGATAAACATTTTTTAAAAAATCAATTTAACAATAAACGACCGTTTATACCTAGGCAAAATTAATATATAAATTCTATCTTTTTAAATTAGGTAAATTAATTTTATTAGCATCAGTCATTAAACGCAACCATCTTCTTTTACTCTAAGCACCAAACATTAAACGTAACTCACGTGCAGTAACAATTTCAAACACTTTTCTTAAACCATACAGGCTATACATTTCTTTTGTTAATGTAAGAACTACGGTGTCTATCATGATACATTTAATCATTCGTTATTTTGATACTAAACCAATTAAGCGTATTGGGGATTCAACAGCACCACTAATTTTCAATGGTAAAGCAATTGCATATGAATTTATAGGTGGCATATTTTCCAAATTAGCAACACTCTCAATTATATATTTTCCAGCACCTAACAAAAGTCTATGCACAGGAGCGTCAGAAATAATTGGATCCGGAGAAAAAGTATCAATACCAATACCTACTACGTTACGATCTAAAAGAAGCTTTGCAACATCGGGTGAAACAAATGGAAAATGTGGAATTCCATCGTCCTTAACATTTCTAAACAAAATAGGATCATTCCATCTTTTTGCCCAACCTGTTGAAAAAAATACTAATGAACCCTCTTTAATTTTTTCATAACTATTTTCAAATTGCTGTATATCATCGACGGAAATACAATAATCTTCATGAGCTTTTGAAGTTAGATCAATAACATATGTTTGAACTATACAATTTTCTATTTTAATACTAGCGCAATCTGTTGAACCTTCATTGCAATGTGCAGGTGAATCTAAATGCGTTCCAAGACAAGATCTCATCGTATATTTTTGCGCACGAAATCCAAAATTTTTATAATCATCTATTAACTCAGATGAAAATCCACAACTTCCATCCCAAACACTAGTTGTTTCATTAATTGTATGAGTTAAATCAATAATATTAAAAGATTCTGGAAATAAATTAATCATACTCATATTAAACAATTCCTTTACAAAAATCTTACAACATAATGAATCTATGCTGTTATTATCTTTGTCACCTTTTAAATTTTCAATGCTTAAATAGCAATATTAATACTTTTTATTTAAATTTACTTTTTAAAGACAGTTTTGTGAATAAAAACAAGATTAATTTAAAAAATAATTTAGACTAAAATGATTAAAACTTAATATTAAAACAGGGAAATAAAGTTATGGTTATTTTATTCATTATATTTTTGTTATACAGTCCAAGTTTGATATGTTCTGAAATGGATAATGATCAACAAGAAAAAGAGTTTACATTTGAACGAATAACTAATTTCATGGGTGATTCTTTAATAATTAATTCTGTTATACGATTAAAGAATAATAATTCGCGTGATGAGTGCTCAGAGGATAAGCAATATATTGTTAATCTAAATCAAAATGAAATAACTTTTGAACAAGTGCTTGGGGCAGGACATTCTTCGAGCATAAAATCTCAAGAAGCTGTAGGAAAACGATTTCTGGACCTATTTTCAGGTATTGCAAAATTCTATTTGAGTGAAAATAAAAAACCAAATTTTAGTGTGTCATTTGATTTGGCTGAGATACCTGAAGAAGAACTTCAAAATGCTAAAAATGATTATTTTCAAAATTATGGTCATGCTCATATAGCTGAGTTTCTCAACGAATGGATAGCAACAATTAGAAACAAAAAAAAAGATTCACAAAGGTGGAGATGTTTTAAAATTGTTCAAGAATGCCTAATGCAATAGAAAAAGTATTCAAAAATTATTTCAAATAAAAAAAGCTGGCCATACAGCAATCCAAGTATTGAAATTATATTTAATATAAGTTATCTATAAACAGTATTAGTTTTTATTAAATAAATAATAATCGTTGGAATAATTATGAAATTTAATTTTTTAGTATTGATAACTTTATTAAGTCTAAGTGGATGTGTATTTTTTAAAAAATCAGAAAACATTAGTCAAAATTCAAATAAATCTACAGTTATTAACTTAGAAGATTCTACTAAAATCATTTTATCATTAATTAAATCAAATAATTTAGAAGAAACCCTAGATTTAAAAACTATAAATGATAAAAGTTCTGTTAGTTTATTAATTGAAAATTTTAGCCCCGCACAATTAGCTCTTGAAGCAGAAGTTTTAAATTGGCCTAAACCAGTAATTATGGTTTTTTTTAGACATGATGATCAATGGTTCAATATGAAGAAAATATTAGAAAATTATGCTAAAAATGACAATGACCTTAAATATGTAGAAGTTAATTCTGAAAATTTGTTTAAAATAGCAGAAGAATTTGCTATTGAAGCTAATCCTACAATTTTGCTTATACAAAATAGATCTGAAATTAATCGCGTAGAAAATATTCAATCAATTAATCAATTTGATCAAGAATTGAAAAAAATTATTCATGAAATAAATTTATCGAAATGAACCAAAATTGAATTTAAAATTAAAAGTTTTATTATCAACTCTAATAATTACATTAACTATAACTTTATATAAAGTATTAAAACCAATGCAATCAATACAAACGGAACAACATTTTTTAGACTTAGGATATTGTACTATTTGGTATCAAAAGTCTTTTAACCAAGAAACAAAAGATAAAACTCCTATTATATTTGTTCATGGAGGTCCTGGCTTAGAATCAGGTTATATTATAAATCTAAATAAAATTGCCTATGATCGACCTTGTATTTTTTATGACCAATCGGGATGTGGAAAGTCAACTACTAATAAACATATTGACTGGACGTTTGAACATTACGTTAAAGAACTAAGATTACTTATTGATAAATTAGGCTTAAAAAAAGTCATCTTATTTGGATATTCATGGGGAGCAGCATTAGCTACAAAATATACTTTAGAACATTCAGATAAAGTAGAAAAATTAATACTTGCAAGCCCTTACATAAGCACACCACATTTAATAGATAATTATAAAAAATTAGCTCAAAGCAAAAATATATATGATATTATGACAGCGCATGAAAATGCTGGAACAACTGATAGTCAAGAATATCAGGATGCTTACGCAATCTTTTTTAAGAATTTTATATTTAGCAAAGACCCTTCTATTTTTGACAATATAATTATTAATAAAGAAATATCCGAAACAATGTGGGGTAAAAATGAACTTTCTGTAACTGGCAACCTCCACGATCTTAATCTTATACCATTGCTCCACAATCTAAATTTACCAGTATTATTAACCTCTGGTATTAATGATCCAATGACACCTAGTTATATGGAATTATTACATAAGCAGATTCTCGATAGCAAATTAGTTATTTTTGAAAACAGTACACATATGCCCCATATTGAAGAACAAGAATCATACTTAAAAAGTATAACTAATTTTTTAGATGAATAAAAAAACTTAATATCTTAATTACAATTCAATGCCATACGTATTACAAACAGTTTTAATATTTTGCAAACTAAATCATGTTTACTGAATGCGCCTTCAAAGTACCCAGGCTACGTTTATTGGGGACTTCCGTGCACGGCAGACAAGGGTTTTTCAATATCTATTTTTTATTTAAATAATATTGAATTATTATTTGCGGTATAAATAAAATTAATAAAAAAACTGAAAAAAACAACCATTTAAAAATCAAGAAAAGAATAGCTTGATATGTAAAAATTTCTGTATTTAGAAGATCTTTTATATATTGTGCAAGTTCCAATAAAGAATCATTTATATTAAAAATAAATATAATAAATGCTGTAACAAAAATTGGTGTTAAAACAGACAGTGTTACGGGTATTGTTAAACTTAATGCAAACCATTTTAATTCAATAAATCTTGAATTTTGTAATAAAAAATATTTAACAAAATTAGATATATAACTATACCAAAATAAAAGTGGGAAAAAAAATACAACCCAATTTAAAGAGTAATAATATTCTGTAAAATTTATATATTTTGATAAAAAAAATCTTATGCACAAATAAAAAAAAGGAATTAAATAAAGAAATATACTATAAATGTTTCCGCCCAAATTGTTTATTTCTTTTTTGGTACTTAGTACCCAATATATATTATATAGTCCACCTGTTAGCGCAGACAAGCATCCAGATAAATAAGGATTTCGATATTTAATTAATTTATTCATAACTAACTTCCTCTTTTATTTATAAACTTATTTATACCCAACGACCCAAACCTCATACTACATTCCCTTATAGAATCAAAAGAAGATTGTGTATGCAAATTAATTTTATTAGCATCACTCATTAAACGTAACCAGCTGCGTTTACTGTAAGCATCAAACATACATGTCACGTGCATTAACAATTACATAGGAATCTTCTTTTTTAAGAGCAATTTGCTTCATTAGTACGATAGTTAAGCCTCAATGGTATTGTATAAAAGGCAAGAAATTAATGAAGGGAAGACCTTACCTTCTTTAAAACCCCTAAAAATTATTTAAAATTAAAGATTTTCAGGTTCAAACTCATCAATTACCCCCCCCCTTTGCTAGTATTTGTATTTGTATTATAATAAAGTAATACACTACTAATTTCTAAATGGGGACATTATGGTTTTTAAAAAAATGATTTTTTCAATTCTTGTAGCTTTAATTTGCGGAATTTATTTACCAAATAAACCTGTAGAACCAGCTTTAAATTTCAAAAATTTACCAATAGTTCCAAATGAAATAAAACAAGCATTAGACAAAAAATCTCACGAACTTATTGCCTTATCATCAAAATGGCATGAACGTGCGGATACCCGAATGGGACTGAACACTGCAAGTGTAACTTTACCTAACGGAGAAAAATATTACATTAAATATGGTATAGAACGTATTACAAATGCTCTAAAAGTTAAAGATGTTATTGCAAAACACAATTTATATTTACTTTCTGTACCTGATAAATATTTGTATCATGTACCAGGAAAATCCGAAGAATTATCTGATGAAAATTATTTAGTTATTGCAAAAGCAATAGAAGGTAAATGTGGCCTAGGATCAGAAATAGGTTTTTTCCATGTTCAACAACTTTATTGCCTGGCAATTGAAGCAAATCATTACGATATGCATTGTGCTAATTATGTATTAACTGATGAAAATAAAATTGTAATTATTGATACTGACAAATATTCAATGCCAGACCAAGAAACATGTGCACAATTACGAATGGATTATTTATTAAATGGAAATAGACTACGTGAAAGTGGTGGAATAAGGATGGATCCGGATATAATTAATGATCCAATCACCAAATTAGAATTAATGTTATATTCTAAATGGCCAAATTTTAATTCTCTAGCTTATGCTTATCTTTCCATGAAAGCTGAAGCAAGAGAACAACAAAGAAAACAAACATTAAAAAAACTTACTGAACTAACATTTTTAGAAAGCTTATTATTAAAATTTGTGCCATCAATATAAAGATTTTTCAGATTAATAGCATTTTTAATCAATACCAAACGCACTACAAACATTTTTGATATTTTACAAACTAAAGCTGAACTTAACTTCATACTTACTGAATACGCCTTCCAAGTACCGCCATTTAATTTAAAATGGTTGTATTTTTTCTCTTACTATCGAACCTAGTATTGAGCTTTGCTATTTTATAGCGAGGCTCTTTCTATTTTAAAAACTATATATAGTTGTTAATTACTAAACCTGATACCCAGGTTAAAATATGCCTGAACCCATACCCTTTTGATAAAAATCTTAAAATTAGTTATATTAAGTCTATAGTGGCTTTTTTTAGGGGGTATTATGTTAAATAAAAGATTAATTGGGTTTATTGTTTTATTTTGTTGTTTTTTTGTAAACATTGGAGCAAAGGTGAAAGAGCGGACAATAGGAGAAAAACTTGGCAAGCCAGTTTATAGTTTTGTGGAACTTACAGATTTTAATAAATCAGAACAATTCTGTTATACGACAGAATTATCTAGAATATTATTAGTTGGTGAACCTCGCGCGCTTGAATATATAAGGTGTTTACCATTAATTAATAGTGTGACTAACCCTGTGATTGGCTTAATTTCACCACTATTTAATAATAGATTTGTGAATAATAGATTTGATAATTTTATTAATAGTGCCGATAAGTTTTCCCAAAGACGACTACAAGAAGCAATTGAAGATGCAATATTGTTATCTACATGGAATACAAAAGCATATTCAGCAAGCAAATTATTGAGTCATTTATCTACATCTTTAGATAAAAAAATTGCTTATATCAAGGATCAAATCCAGAATGATTCTAAATGGGATCAAAAATCTTTGAGTTCTTTGAAAAAATCAGGTGCTTGGGCAACTGGTTTAATAACTTTTGTAATTATTACGAATAAATATATTGATAAGACTAATATAGGAAATAAAGTATCTAATTTAGAGGGGCTAAATGCAATCGCTACTTTAAGTTTACTTCCTGTATCATATAAAATATTAAAAAATTGTTATAAAATTTGGACTACAGACCCTAATACTTGTAAAACACATTTAAATAAATATGAAGACTTGTTGGCATTTGTGCAAAAGCTTAAATCAGAGTTAGAAACAAATGGATCTATTACTTTTCAATTAAAGAATGGAAACACAGCAACAAAATTAAAAGATGATACTTTGATTTTTAATTAACAAAATTAAAAATACGAGCTCATCTAATTCCATGAAAGCATATTAATGAATAAGTTAACAACTGGTTATATATCTATTGTTCTTCTTTTTTTGCTTACTTCTTGTGGAAATTTAATTGATGAAAAATATGCCGCAAATCTAGTAAAAAATAAATTATATATTCCAGGGAATGTCACTGCTTCAGTTCTTAAAGGTGGGCTCTCTGATTCAAAGATTTTTAGAGTAACTTCAGAATCTAAAAATTATGTAGTTCGCTTTTTAATAAATAAGACATTAGACGAACGCAAAATTGAAATTGAGGCTTTAAAAAGAGTTTCCAGTTCTGGATACGGGCCATATATTTATTATGCCGACATTGATAAAGGTGTTGTAATCATGGAGTTTCTACAAAATCAAAATATTTCTGAAGAACTACGAAATTCAGAATCGTTATATATTTTATTAGCTAACCTTTTAAAAAACATTCATGCTTGTCATAAAACAAATCTTACAGATAATAATACAAAAGTTTTTGATGATATTTATAAAGATATTCAAGATCTAAATAATGTATCTAATCAGCATATTCCGCTAGAAAAGCTACTAACTATTACACAAATTATTCAGCAAGCAGTTACTAACCATTTAACAACTGCACTGTGTCATAATGACTTAAACCCAAATAATATTTTATTTTTAGGCAATCAATTTAAGGCAATAGATTACGAACATGCAGCTCAAAACGAACCTTATTATGATGTCGCAACTGTAGCAGTTTTTTATTGCTTTAGGACTTCTGATGAACATCTATTACTAACAAGATATCTTGATAAAGAACCTAGCGCACAGGCAATGTCCAAATTATATTTAATAGAACAACTTGTATGGATTAATTATGCATTAGCATTTTTAAAAATGGTGCCAAATATATTAAAACAATATCAAGCAGTGCAAGTTCCTTCTTACTGGGAAATTATGGAAGGAATAGCAGAAGGTAAAATTAATTTAGAAGATCCAGAGAATAAGTTAAAATATGCAAAAGTTTTGATAAACAATGTCATTTCAAATTCGCAAACAACAGAATTTAATAATGCTATCAAAATATTGAATGATAAATAAATTAAAATATTATTCTTTTGCTTTAGAATATTTATCCAAAAAATCTACAGGCCATTGAGGAATAGTTGTCTTTGGTTGTATATTATGAACTAAGGGCTCTAACGGCTTAATTGTTTTAAAATCATCACCTTCTAAAATTTTAGCTGCTTTCTTTACAAATTTTTCCGCACCATGATTATAATGTGTATAAGCCATAGTTAAATAATCATCGCCATACCAATTATTCAAATAAGGAGTTGGGTTTTTTGGTCCAGGTACTTGAAGAGGTCCAAAATTATAAGTTCTCAATGGAAAAAGATCGTCTAAATCTACTGTTAAATTAACTTTCTGTTCTTTGCTCCATCTATGCTTATAAAATGCTTTTTTATTATCACAAGTCATTATGAAAATATCACAACCCGGATGCGTCCATGGATACCCTTCAATTAAATCACCATCCTTGTGATAAATCTTATATCCAAAAGGCATCCCTATAAGGGTATAACCTATATCTTTTAGTATTGAGAATAAGTTCAAGAAAGCTTGTTCATCTTTTTCAAATATACAAAGATCTAAATCATCATCCCAAGGAATTAGGCCACGATGCCTCACTGCACCTAATAAAGTTCCACTATCTATAAAATATGAAATATTATTATTGGTAAAGAAGCTATGCACATCTAAAAGAGTTTGATACAACTTCTGCACAATTCTTGGTTCAACATGAGCAAATGGATCTTTACAATATGATGTATTAATTGATATAGAAATCATTATAAATAAAATAACTTTTTTAAGCATAAGTTTTAGATATTCGAGAAATTAATTGGTTTTAAATACTTAATAAGAATATTGAAATTTCATTACTTGTAAAGACTTATGACGTTATAGATAAGTAGATTTTGTCATAAAAGCTTTTGTCACAGATATTAAATCATTGTCTATTATAGGCAATTTTGATAATGAGTTTATATCATAATCTTCATTAACTGCTAAATCGTTTTTTAATAAACTTTTCCCTGCAATAAAAGAATAATTTAAATGCATTAAATCATTAGCTACAATTGGCGCATGAGCATCACCTACCACTAATAAGTTTTGCTTTATTTTGTTTGTATTATTAAGAAGTTGATGCAAAAAACCTATGTTTGCAAATTCATAATCAATATCATAAACAAGTAATTGTTTTAAATATTCTCTTAACTGCAAGACTTTATTTTGATCATATAACTTAAAATTTTTAAATAAGTTAACTAATGCAAAAACTAAACTTATTCTAGGGTTTTCATTTACAAATAACTTTTTAGCTTGTTTTACTTTTTTTATGTAATCATATAATTTTGTTTTTATTAGATTATAATTTTGTGAATTTTGTGCATGACTATTTAACCATTGATTCATTAATTTTATAGAATTATCCAAATAATTTATATAGTCTTGCAGGCTATATTTTTCAAGAAGCGAACTATCTTTGTATTCGTTTGCTATAAATCGATAAAAATCTTTAAATTTAAATATTTTATTGTCATTAATATAGTCTCTATAAAGATCCACACCGTCCATTATAATATCAGTTATTCCATATCTTGGATCAAAAGTAATTAAATTTACTGATTTATTTTTTGATAAATGTTTAAATAAAAGTTTAATACTTTCACACATAGACTTTTCATTTGCTTTTAATTCTTCTTTATTTAAACGTGATTCTAAAATACAATCGATGGGATATCTCTGAGAATATTTATCTATTATCGGTATTATTATTTCTATATGTTTTTTATTGTATTCATTTAATTCTTTATAATGCGCATCCCCTAAAATAAGAACATAATTATCACCCTTTTTTAAAAAGTAATACGATACAAAAGGTTTTATTGATTGGATAAAAATTAATAAAACTATTAAAGTTATCTTAAAAATATTCATATTCTGCCCTTATAAGACTAAACTTAATCTTATAATACAAAATTAACCTAAGAAAAATCAATAGATTTATATTCAGATAGAAATTATATAATACTAGAGTTGATTGGTTGCTGAATTTATTATATAATAACGCATAATACAACTGGTATATCGTTTAAATATTTTTAAACTAAAGTAAACTAAAATCCAAATTCTATAACACCTTGGGAACTTCTATGAAAAAAATTATATTAATGCTTGTTATCACTTTATTTGTAAAAAATGCTAACGGATTAGATCATGATACCAAATCAATTAATAAATTAATCGATAATTTATTAATTGATAAAAAAATAACTGAAGCAATTTCGAAACTTAACACTATTATTATAGAAATAAAAAAAAATGATGTAAAATACCATTCTAGCAGAGTATTATCAGATTACACATTTGGCAATACACGGTACATAACTACTCAACATGATTATACATGCAATGGACAGTTTAATAATGTTGTTGATAGATATAAAGCAGTTCTAGATCAGTTGGGAGATATTAATGCATTTACATCAGCTAGTGATGGTTTTATTTTAGGCTTCTTGGTGGCAATTATTGGTAAAGTTTCGAAATCAGATATTAAAGCTTCTGGCACCTGTTTAGTTTTAGCTTCTATATTATTGACATTAGTTCAAAATAATAAAATAGGCAAAGTACCATATCTGAGCTACCCAGAACTGAAAGATAATAATAATTATTTTGGCATTTTAACGAATTTAGGAAAATTACTTTGTACTATTGCGTCAGGTTCTGTAAGCTATTTTGGAACTGACTTTTTATTAAGTAAGCTTTCTGATAAATTATCAATAGTCTCAAATACTATGAAAAGCCATAATACTAACCCCGTACAATAAAAGACAAATTTTATAACCAGGCTTATTAAATTAAATTAATCTTTAAATAAATAATGCAGATAACGCTCAGGATTATCTAAAAAATTCTTTGTAATTTTGTAATGCTTGGTATCAGTATAAGCAATAGTTTCTAGATTATCTGAATCACAAGAATAAATAGTTGAATCAGGAAAAGCCAATAATATTGGTGAATGAGTAGCAATTATAAATTGAGCATTCTTATTATTTTTGCATATCTGATTGATTATCACCATTAAAGTTAATTGTCTTTCTGGTGACAATGCTGCTTCAGGTTCATCTAATATAAAAAAGCCATCTCCTAAGCAATTTTTAAAAAATGAAAGAAAACTTTCACCATGAGATTGTTCGTGTAATGATTTTCCACCATAAGGGGCATAGGCTCTTTGATCTTCTAAAGCTAATTTATCAATATGATTTGCGATATTAAAAAAACTTTCTGCTCTAAAAAAATAGCCAAATTTTGGCTTAATTCTCCAGGACAATGAAAAACATTCAGATAGTTCTTGAATGCCTGAATATGTTTTTTCCTGAGAAGTTTTAAAATTAATATTTTTGCTGCCACCTTCTGCACCAAAGCCGGATTGATTTGCAATAGCTTCTAGAATAGTTGATTTGCCAGTTCCATTTTCACCTACAAAAAATGTAACTTGGGTTGGGAATTCTATTTCTTTTAAATTTTTTATTATACTTAAAGAAAATGGATATTTATTAAAATCAACAACATTTTCAAATGTTACTTTTACTTTATCAAGCACTGGACCATCAACCTTAAGATTAATTTTTTGTGATATTTTTTTCATAGAATAAGTATACAGTTATTTTTAAATTTTAATAAAAGCTACTGAATCGCAAGGTGATTGTTTCATTTTATCTAACAAAACCGGTAAACGTTTGAAAAATCTGGGCATAAGAAATCCTGAGTGTGTCACACCACAATTTCTAATTTTTATTTTAGCTTGTTTTAAATTTGTATTAGTATCAAAAGTTCTTTGTGAAAAAAAAGGAACTTTTTTACCTTGATGTTCTGCGTGTAAACCCTGCGGATCTAAAATTTGCAATGAATCTAAAGTAGAATAAATATTATAAACATTTTTAAATAGATCATGGTTAACTAATTTACGAGTATGTTCTTGAACTGGACATGCCAATAAAATTAGATTGTTGATAGTCAACTTATTATTTAGATCAAGTGAAGCCATATTTAAAACAACATTTCCACCATGACTATGAGTGATAATATTTATGACTGGATTTATATTCTGTTTTTTTAAATCTTCTACTAATTTCAAAATTTGATCATGAAAAATTGATGCTGCTTGAACACGTGCTTTGTGACTTAATTTACCTGACCAACCAAATACATAAAATTGTTCTTTAGCAAAATTATTTGAATCAACTTTTTCTAAAGTTTTTGACATGGAACGAGTAACTTTGCAGGAAGTGGGAAGATCTTTTACATTTGTAATCTTATTTTCTTTAGTGGTATATTTTAAAAACAATTTTGATAATCGTCTGGTACCATGAACAAAAATAGTCACTTGTACATCATCAGATGCAAAGCTATATATGTTTACAGAAAATAAAATTGAGATTACTAATAATCTAAAAATATTCATAATATACTATCCCTTATATAAAACAGAATATCAATTACTCTACTTATAATGATAGACTATTTAAAAATCATTATCAAAAGATCGGTATCTATATGAAAATTTAAGCTATGTTTTTAAGAATTACTCTGAAAAGCCATCACGCAACCAAGAAATGCTATCCAATCTTATTCCTGTTTGAAATTTTTTATATTTCTGTTAGACTATAAATATAGGTAGTTTTTACATAAAAGGGATAATATGTTTTTATCACATTTAACTATTGAAAAATATCTGGATGAAAAGAAAATTATAATTGGACCGGAATTTGATAGAAAAAACATTAGACCCGTTGGAATTAGACTACACTTAGGTAGAGAAATATTAATATCTGAACCCAATCAAATTGTAGATCTTACAACCCCTACAGAATTAAAATACAAAGAAATAGATTTAACCAAAGAAGAATTTTATTTGGCACCTGGACAATTTATACTTGCAGCCACTTATGAAACCATACAAACATCAGCAGATATTGTAACAATTCTTGATGGTAGAAGTACCATCGCTCGTCTTGGTTTAACTACACATGTAACAGCATCTGTAATTGATGGCACATTTGGTACACCACATGTTGCTACTTTAGAAATCAAAAATGTTGGTAACTTTACAATACGACTAAAATTTAAAGACCCTATCGCCATGATGATTTTTGCAGAACTTAAAGACCCTGTTACACAAAAATTACAATCACAATACAGCTCACAACATAAAGTTAGACCGCCTAACTTAGGTTTTAAAACCGGATACGATAAATAGCTTAAACAGCTAACAAGTTATTCACATCAATAATTTCTTCATCATGCTTCATAGAAAACAATTGTGGGGCTTTGGCATTTAAATCCATTTGCATCAAATCGATTTTTTGTAACTGGAAATTATCATATGGTCTGTAATAAAATATTTTATTTTTAGTATCAATAGCACTTGTCCATAAAGTGTAATCTGAATAACCTTGCTCATCTACTGCTATACCTTTTGGAATATCAAAATTATTTAAAATATGAAATGCCGATTTAACACCTTCTAGCTCAGAACCTATTTCTGGTGTTGCTTGCACAAAAGAAACTGCACGTACAAAACGTGAAGGTGGTGTAAAATCCCCTGGTACACCTAACATGCCTGATCCTTGCCCTAATGGTGAAAATTTAATACCTGACATCATTTTATCTTTTGCTGCAATTGGTGAAAGATTTATATAGTTACGTAAATTAGTTAAATGCCAATCAAAATTTGGTGAATTGGTAATTACACCTAATGGGTTATCAAAAATGTTTAATTTACCATTTAGATATTCAATAACAATACTGTTACCTGCTAGATCATGCACTGTCAAATGAGCAGGCATATCCATATTTAAACCAGGGAATATTGCGTCTGAAACAAGCACACTTGGTAAGGCTTTTTTTACTTCATCTACAGTTTCAAAACTAGTTAATATCCAAGTTAGTAGTTGCCACATTGGCAATGAATTATTATAATTTTCTGGTTCTATATATTCAAATTTTGCAAAACCAGGGAAATAAAAAAGCCCGCCTGAAAGACCAACTTCATTAACACCATCTACAAAATCTATAGCATTAACTGCATTTGTACCAATTGCTGCATATTTTGATTTCCAACGTAAGCCATCTGGCCTGCCTTTAGGCGTTAAAGCTGTAAAATCATAGTCACGTGGCACAAACAAAATGTTCGATTTTAAGTCTATCCCAAACTCTAAAGTTCTAGCATGGATATATGAACCATCTTTTGTTTTTAGAAATATACCAGTACATGCAAATAGTGAATTTATTAACAATAAAGCAAATATACTGCAAATTTTTACAATTCTCATAAAACCCTCTATTTATAATATATATCCCAATCATAATACAATCTGAATGACAAAATCAATAGTTTAATAATTTTCTTGCAAATTAATTTATAAATACTCTATATTTGTTTTAAACCTTAAAAATGAGAGATAAAATGCTAAAAAATTATAAAGTATTATTATTCGTTTTAATTACAATTACAGCGATATTTGCAATAAAAGTTTATACCCATAAATCGTGGAAAGATATTTTAAATTATAGCCAAAAGTGGGATGCGCATACGTATCATAAACATGCATTTGCACAATATGATATTTCAACAGAAGCTTTATCACATTGGCCATTTAAGGGAAATGAAAACGTTTTAGATATAGGCTGTGGTGTGGGCTCTATTAGTGCAGTAATTGCACAAAAATATGTACCCAACGGTACCGTTTTAGGCATAGATTTATCGCAAGATATGATTAATTTTGCACAAAAGAAATATAATCTTAAAAATCTAAAATTTGAAAATATGAATGCTTCTGATATCTGTTACATAAATGAATTTGATTTAATAACATCATTTTATTGTATCCATTGGATTAAAGACCAACAAGCATTTTTAGATAAAGTTATTAAGTGCCTAAAACCTAGTGGAAAAATATTATTTTATATAATGACTAATATAGAAAAATATAAATTAAATGAAGTGCTTTATAAGGTTGTTAGCATGCCTAAGTGGGCAAACTACTTTAAAGATTACCAAATTCCTTGGTATTTTAAATCTGAAGAAGAATTTGCACAAATAGTTAAAAACAGCGGTTTAAAATTATTAAGTATAAAAACCTCACCTGAAGAAATTAATTTTAAAGATTTAGAAGCATTAACTTCTTGGGTTAAAGCAATACCATTTGCAAGTCACTTGCCTGCTGAATTGCGACAAGATTTATTGCATGATTTATTGGCTGAGTATTTAAAACTTGTTCCTATGAACAAAGATGGCAGCATTGATTTTATTTTACCTACATTAATTGTTATTGCTGAAAAAGAATAATAGAAGGCAAAAATAAATATTCCTTGTTATTTTGCTTTATATATTTAACTTTATATAAAGATTTACACGAATTAACAAGGAGTAACATGTATAAAAAAATATTTAGCTTGGTAGCCGCTTCACTTTTATTAAACTTTTATTTGAATGCTTCGGAAAAAAGTATTCAGAAAATGGAACAATCAAATATTAATCACCAAGCTTTAAATGATCTTTTAGAAAGATCTATTAAAACCAATTCTGATACTGTAATTATTTTGCATGATGGAAAGATTGTAGCAAAATATTATTCTAGTGAATTACCACAATTAATTGACGTTATGGAGATAACTAAGCCTATTGTGAGTTTAGCTTTTGGAATTTTAGAAGCACAAAAACTATTAAAGACTGTTAATCAGAATGTTTATGATTTTTATCCTGAATGGAACCAAGGTAAAAAAAAGAACATTACAATAAAAGACCTACTAAATAATACTTCCGGGCTGCAAGACCTTGCCAACCCGAATATAGAAATAGTCCCAACACCTGATGTTGTTAAATTAGCTTTATCGGCTGAACTTTCTAACGCTCCTGGTGCAAATTTTTTTAATGGAAATAAAGCTATAAATTTATTACCTGATATTGTAAAAAAAATTACAAAAAAAACTATTGATAAATATTTGACTCAAAATTTATTTAAGAATTTAAGTATTAAAGGCAGTAAATGGGAGCTTGATAAGTCAGGAAATATTTTAGGGTATACAGGGCTGAAATTATATCCTGAAGATTTAGCCAATATTGGTCAATTTGTCTTACAACGTGGTGAATGGAAAAATAAACAAGTAATGAGTAATACTTGGTTTGATTTATCATTACAACAATCACAACCATTTAATCCTTTATATGGTTACTTTTGGAATCTTATTCCTGCATCAACCTCTTATGTAATTGATGACATGCAAATTGAAAGTCTACGTAATTCTAAAGTTAGTGAAGAATTTATATCTAAAGTAGTTGAACTTAAAGGAACCTATAAAACAATTGATAAATACCATCAAAAGCTTGAAACATTTTTAGGGCCTGATTGGCACCAAATAGTTAAGAATGAATTAAAAGGAAATGCTACTCTAGCACGTCAAAACCATGGAACAACTATCGGATATAAAGCTACAGGAAGATTAGGTCAATATTTGGTAATATACCCTGATAAAAAATTAGTTGGCGTTAGATTAATTACAGAAAAACCTGATGCAAAACAAAGTGATAATTTTAACGACTTTGCTGATCTTCTTTATAAGCTAATCGACTAATAAACAAGTTTTAAACAAATAAAAAACCCTCTATTGCAGAGGGTTTTTTATTTGAAATAATTTATGTCTATTCAATAGCAAAATTGTGATAGCTACTATCTTTATCAGCAGGATATGGTTCATTCTTTAGTGTAAAATGCCACCATTCTTTGTAATAATTTTTAAAACCAACTTCTTCCATTATTTTTTTAAAATAATCTCTATTTTTTTTATACTTCTTTTTAATTAACTGACTATCTTGGTGAGATGCTTCGTGAAACAAATCAAATGAAGTCCCCATATCAACTGTACCATCATCTAAAAATTTAATTTTAGTTCCATCTAATAATGTACGCTCTTCTTCTTTAGTCTTATGTAAAGCTTTGCCATCTTTAATAATAGTTAGATCTACTGTGCTACCTCTACTATGCCCCATTGGCTTATTAGAAACATATCCTAATTTTGATAAATCAGTTTTTACAAGAGTAGGATAATATTGATCTTTCTTTAATAGGTCTTTGGAATCTTTACTCCAACTATCAAAATGATTTACAGACCGAGTTGGCCGATATACATCATATATTACTAAACAATATCCCTCTTTTTTAAATACTGCTTGAGCCTCTTTTAAGGCCTGCGCCGTTTCATTTGTCATTAAAGCTATTGATTTTTTATAACCATCTACAGGCCGACCGATAAAATTCTCATTTGTTGCATAACGCAAAGAAACAATAATTGACGAATCTACATCTTTAATATCAACAAAACCTTTGTCTTTAGCTTCTTGGGAAATCGCCAGACATGAACCAACTATTGCAAGCGAACTAAACAGAGATAATAGAAACAACTTTTTCATATTTTACCCTTTACAAATTTAAAATATTAAAATTTCCATCCAATATCTATAGCAGCAAAAAATGTATCTTTATTTTGGGTGCCAAAAAATTGTTGATAAATAAACCAAGAAATACCAGCTTGCAAAATAAAATGTTGATTTGAATACCATAATGATGGCCCAAGAATAATTTCGTTGCCACCAGAGTTGCAATCGATAATTCCTAATATCTTATTACGTTGTCTGTAAGCACCATCCAATTCTATCATCCAATTAAAAATATATTTGTCTGTTTCATAAGATATATTTTTACTTAACCCTAATTGATACAAAAATTGATTTCCAAATTTAGTATTTTTATGTGAAGTTGTTAATACCGGTCCAAATGCTGCAAAATAGTACCAATCAGTTGCCATATGGCATGCAGTAAATCCTAAAAAAAAACTTGGAGATCCAACTCCAATAGGCATAGTATCAGTGACAAGATCTGACAAATTAGTTGTACCTGTAGGAAATGTTATAGCTGGAACAATAGTAAATTGATTAGCATATGTCTCTGTTTCTTTATTATAAAATGCATATTCAAATTGTATAAGTAAATCATCTAATCCCTTGGCAACAAAATTTCTGCCTGTAATTGGATCAGTTAATTTAAAGTTAAGTACAATAGATTGTTCAATAAAAATAGATAAATCATCACTAATTCCATATAAAACACTTGGCGAAACTTCTGTAAATTTTTTCTGGCGTCCTCGTAACCAATCAGCATATAAAAATACTTGCAAATCACCTTTATCAATAATATTTTGACCAAACCCGATAAGTGGTCCTGGTTGCTGTGATGATGATAATGCAAAATTACCAATCTTTTCTACTTCTAGTTTATCCGTTTCTACTGTACCCAGAATTTGTATAAAAATTAACAAAGAAATAAGTATCTTTTTCATTATTAAAAAACTTTTATTTATAAATATTACATACTAAAAATCATATATTAATATATAAAACAAAACTAATCAAAATAACTTAACACCTATCTTGTGCGTGTTAAATAAGATACAAAATATGCAAACGCAATGCTCAAAATAAATGCAGCAATAACAGACGGTATATCTAAACCAAAGCTGGTTAAAAATATATTCTTAAAATAAATTTGCCAAACCATCGCCACTAATGCGCCAACAGAAACACATGCAATAGCGCCATACTTGTTTATATAATTACCATGTAAAGAAAGCAGCACTAATGGGCTAAATGTACAAGCAAATCCCATCCAAGCATATTGCACCAGTTGTTGAATGGTAGTGGATTTCTCTAAGCTTACATAGAAGCTCATGATTGCTATTATAAAAACAAATAATCTGTACACAAAAATTAATTCTTTTTCTGTAGCCCTAGGTCTTAAAATATATTTGTATAAATCTTCTATTAACACAGAAATTAAAACTAATATTTGGGCAGTAATTACTGATAATGTAGCACCCGCTACTGCTGATAAAATAAAACCTGCAGCTAGTGAACTAAATAAATCTTTTACAATTTCTACAAATATTAATTCTTTATTTGCCAAAATATGTGGGAAATATGCAATACCAATTAACCCAGTTAACCCAGCTAATGTTAATACGCAAACTTGCCAAACCATACCAACATATTTTGCCTTATTTATTTCTTTAACATCAGAAATGCCCATAAACTTAGTTAATATATGTGGTGTACCAAAGTAGCCTACACCCCAACTTATAGATAGAAAAATTGTATTTAGTAAGCCTAAGTTTGTTGAGGGAAAGAAATTTAATGGAATGTTTTTATCATGCGCTGCTGACACAATATTGCTCCAACCACCTACATGCAAATATGCATAAAATGGAACGATTATTATAATTAATAATAAAAATAATGCTTGAAATAAATCTACCCAAGCCAATGCTTTATAACCACCGAAAGTAATAAATAATATCGCACAACTTAAACCAAGTATAATGCCAAAAATATATGGAATGCCAAAAACTGCTTCACATAAAAAACCAAGACCCTTTAAGCCAGCAGCAATATATACTGCAAAAAACAACACAGACATTAGAGCGCTGATTAATCTAATTATGCCCGAGTCATCTTTAAAACGTTTTTCAAAATAACTACTTAATGTAATTGCGTCTAATTTCTCAGTTGCTTTACGCAATTGTGGCGCTACAAATTGCCAAGAAGCTAACATGCCTAATATTAAACCTATTGCGATCCATGCACTTACCATACCCAAACTATATAATGCTGCAGGGAATGCCATAAATAGCCAATCACTCATGTCACTTGCGTGCGCAGAGAATGCAGTTAAAATATAACTTACTGATCTATTGCCCAAAAGCATGTTAGAATAATTACCTGAAGTAGCTGTTCTAGTATAAAAATAATAAAAAATAGTTATCAAGCTAACCATTACAAAATAAAAAGCAAAACCTACTAAAATATATTGCATTATTTTCCAATCAAAAAAATGTTTATTGTGAAAAATTTATTGTATTAAATCTATTGTATATTTTCGAAAAAATATACGTTCTTATTTTAGATAAATTTATTTATTGCTTTTAAATTGTTCTTGATTCCATTGCCAAAATTGTTGTTCAAAGTTTTTAAAAGAATCATCTAATTTTAATCTTAAAACATCTTTGTCTCTTTTAAATTCTATAATATCGCCAGGTTTGCTACATTCTAATGTCAAAGAATCTACAAAATAAGACAATGGTAATAAACAAAAAGTGATTTCATTTTTCAACTTATAATTTACATGCACTCCAATGTTATTAAAGTCTAAATCACACAGAGAAGCAATACAATTAAAACACCCTGTGGAAGGCATTTGTACTATCGGATGCGTCCCTGGTATTGATATAGTGCCATATAAAATTTCAGAATATATATTTGCTACAAAAAGATTAAAAAATAAAACTAGCACATATTTAATTTGCATTTTCGTCCTTTTTCAAAATTAACTTAATTATAAAAAAGCAATTATACAAATGCTAGGATATTAATCATTTTATAAATTTTTAGTTTTTAAATTATTAACAAGCTCTATAATCTTCTAACCACACTTTATAATATGCTGTTAAAAAAGGTGCTCTATTTTTTAATAATTATTTAAAATAATTTACCGCCAATTTTAGCATCTGCCATTGGGGTAATAAATGTAGCTTCGCCGCTATCAGCTTTTGGATATTGCACACCTAAAATAAGAACTTCGGAAGTTACATCACCAATTTGACGTGACTCAAAGTTTAAAATCCCCATAACCATCTTATTTAAAATCTCTTCTTTAGCATGATGTGTAAATCTACCAACACTCGTTTTAATACCAAATTTGCCAAAATCTACTGTTAATTTATAAGCTTTCTTTGGAGCTGAAGGCTCGTCTTCTACTTTGATAACTTTGCCAATTCTGATCTCTAATGGTCGAAAGTTGTTTCTTTATTTGCTATTGCTTTTACTTCTGAACTCATAATAGGTCCTTAAAATTTTTGATGTGGAAATACTGATCTGCATATTATGCAAACCTAAAACTGCTAAAAAATGTGAGGTTAAAAAATATTAGATACCCAAAACGGGAGATGGATTAAGAAGTAAGATATGTGGGAAAACTAAACAAAATTTCATTTTCTGACCTTATATAACTGACCAAGATTATTTTATTTTATGTAAATTGCCATAAAAAATCAATTAATATACATATAAATTATTAAAATATTTCTTAAAGGTACCACAATGAATTACAAAAAAATGCTTATGTTATTGTTAATCTTACAAATAGTAGCTATAAAATCAACCGAAGACTGGATTACAAAACGTGAATGGCCTTATCTAACATCACAAGCCTTAAAAACTCGTTATGCATTAACTGCTTATTTATTAAATGATGTTGATACAATTATAGAAATTGGTGGTTACAAGACACCTATAGATGGATTTGTAAAAGATAAAAATGTTGTTGTAATTGATCCTAAAATTGAAGCTAAAAATGAAGGCAAGGTTACTTACTTACCTATAAAATTACAAGATTGGAAAGATGAAGTTAAAAGCACCAATTATGCTGTGGTTATTTTAGGTATGGATTTACATTTAGATGATAATGGTTGGAATAAATTAATTGAGCTTATTAAAAACTCTAAAAAAACTGTGCTAGAATTTTCATCATCATATACACCTGCACATGAGCAATTTAAAAAGATTTGTGCGTCTACAAATAAAAAATCTAATTTAATTATAAAGATGGATTTATCAGAAAATGACGCAAGCCAATATCCTGAATTTTATCCATATCGTAATATTCATTGCTTGGAATAATACATAATATCTTAACAAGCTATTTCATTAGATAAATCTGTTTTGGATTCATCTGGCAATTTAATAATTATAACTGTTAGGTTATCTTTAGACCCTGCACGAAGCGCGACACTTATAAGATATTTTGCAATGTCGTTAAGATTCATATTTTTAGATAATTGATTATTGACTAAATCAACTGCATTTTGACTAGTTATTACATCCCATATACCATCGGATGCTAAAATTATAAATTCATCTTCTGGGGAAATTTCATGTTCAATTATTTCAGGCTCAGAAATTACATATGGGGCAAATTTAGTATCACCTAAAGATCTTGATACTGCCAAAACATGCCGACAACTTTTATCTCTAATTCCTGTTCCGCTTATTAACAAACACACATAGATGGTCTTATCATCGTATTCGTTATAAACTCCTTCTTTGGCTTTTTTAATAATTCTTGTTTTTTCACGTGGATTATTAGGTTTATGATCTACAGAAAGAGCAACAGCTTGACCATTGCGAGATAATACCGCCCTTGAATCACCCACATTAGCAACAGTAATTTTATCATCCTGAATCACTGCAACTACAGCTGTTGAGCCTTGTAGTTCTGCAACGTCTTCACCCAGTTTTTCTGGCAATTCAGAATTAAATTCTTCAATGATTGTAGCAAGTGATGTTTTTATATCAACCTCTTTTTCTAACTTATTTAAAAATTTAGTATACAAATTTTCTTTAGCATATTGCGCTACTCTATAACCACCATGGCCATCAAAAACTGCAAAATATTTAATATTCTTATCTTTAATTTGCATATCATAACGATCTTCTTGATATGGCCTTTCACCTTGATGTTGCGCCATGCCATATTCAATATTTATTGAAATATAATTTACATGATTATTTTCTAATTTTAATCTTTGTTCTTTAATGGCAGATTGCGAAAAGTCATTATCTTCTAAAAACATCGCTATAAATGGATCCAAAGATGCTTCCCCACCTTCTGCCCATGCACGCGACAATATATCTAATATTTTTGTTTTTAAATGTTTAGATGAATTACTTTTTTTATATAGTTCAATAAGGCCTTCATAACTTTGATGAAGTTTCCATTTTGGGTTTTTGTTTTGAAAAAAACCTTTAGCTTTAGATAAATCAGAAATTATTTCTTCTTCTTGGGATATGTGTGCGCCAAAAATAGGCGATACAAAAATGTACAATATTAAAAAAAACACTTTTTTCATCGGAATAACCTTAAAATTATTTTGAACCAATATTATGGATTATAATATGCTTATTTAAATCTTACTAATAATTAAGGGTCCATATTTCAGGACCCTTAATTAGTTTTTATTCTAAATTAATACCATTGATCGCCATAATCATCACCGTAATAGTCGCCATAGCCATCGCCATCAAGAATAGCGTCACCGATTAAAGCGCCACCTACTAAGCCTGCGCCTAATCCCGCGCCACCCCAACCATAACCACGGCCATATCCACCATGACCATATCCGCCACCATGACTGTAACCACCGCCATGTCCGCCGCCACCAAATCCGTGACCGCCTCCACCGCCGCCGTGACCTCCGCCACCGCCGCCATGAGCTAATGCATTACTACCTGCTAGCAATACTAAACCTAACATTAAAATTGATAACTTTTT
>JARLHJ010000012.1 GCA_031292305.1 Candidatus Babeliales bacterium | reverse complement strand
GCTTTTTCTTGTTCTTGTAATTTACCTCTGTATAAGTGTCTTTCGTATAAATCTTGTTGATCTATTTTTTCTAAAATTGAATTCAAAGTAATCAAAACATTTCTTGTAGGTGATTCTTCGATAACATTGGACAAAGATTCATTAAGGATCTTAATAATATTATTTAACCTAATTTTAGATTCTTTAAATTCAATTTCTTCTGGATATTCTTTTTCTAATTCATTTAAGCTATCTAAAGCATTTCTAAATTGATTATCATTTAGTAATTCAATAACTGCGCGTAACTTTTCTATATAATCTTTAATTTTAAACGCATGTATGTTTTTCACTGCATTATCTAAATCTTGATTGATTAAATCCAGTGCAATATCATCAATTCTTTTTATTTCATCGCTTAAATAAGTAATTGCTTCAGATTTATTTTTATCAATAATATTTTGAATGTTTTCAAGTCCAACAACTTGAACAGGCAAACTTGCTTCTTGTTGATTATCAATAAGTTCCTGTTGCTCTTTTAGAGCCTGACCTTCGGAGCCTCGGCGTAGTAGGGACATTTCAGCACTTTGCAGTGCAAAACAGACTAAAATTGATAGCAGTAACATAATTTTATTCATTTCACCCCTTACACTCTGAGATTTGAAGTCAATTTGTTGGTATTTTAATAATAACCTATTTAAAGGCTAAAATTCAATAGATTACCAAATATGAATAAGACTAGAATAACAAGGGTAATTGCTTGATTGGTGATCAAAGTAGGAAAGTGGTGTGCCCGATAGGAGTCGAACCTATGACCTACGGATTAGAAATCCGTTGCTCTATCCTGCTGAGCTACGGGCACATTAATTTGAAAATCTTGAGTAAGATATAGTAATTATACAATATTTATAAAAATTCTCAAGAATATTATAAATATTAATGCTTTAAATAGATGATATTCACTATTAATAAAAATTAATTTTTATCTAATCTCATTTTTTTAAACCATTGTTCATGAGCCTCATCCTCAGATTGCCTAATTTTTATAAAAATTGGATCTTTAGAAAGAGCTTTATGCCAGGTGCTAGTATAAAATTCTTCAAGGAGTTTTCCCCAAGACTTTTCAACATTCACAATTGTTTCATCTTTAATCGACTCTTTGAAATAAGAAAAATTAGGTTGAGGGCAATCATAATAATCACTATAAGGAATTTTAGAATATATAAATGCTCGATTATTTCCAAACAATCCTGCTTTAATATTATTATACATATCTAGTAATGCCTGATCCGGATAGCCTAGCATTAATCCTAAATGAAGATGACTTTCAGGATGTTGATCGTATTCTTTTGTATCATTAAAATAGTTTTTTATATTTTCTTTTATTTTTTTGGACCATTTATCTTTCCCTTGAAAACCTGAAGAAGCATCATAATTTACTACAAAGGGAAGTTTTGATATTTTTGATGTATATTCATAACCTTTTAAATTAGTAATTAGAATATCAACTATTTCATCTTCTTTATCGTCTATAATTGTAAACAACAAACCAGAATTTTTATGTTTTATATTAAATTCATTAATTCTATTTTCTTCTTCTTGCGTAAGATCATGCATCAAGAAATTTGCATAGCCTCTTAAGCCCGCCAAGGTAATTACAACATTAGGCTCAACTAAATGAGAGCCAATTCTGGGGCCAAGTTCATTATAAATGGTTTGAATATAATTTGCAGTTTCTTGCCCATTTAATGGCTTCAAATTAAGGTCTTGTTTAGAATACAAAGCTAATACTAAAAATAAACTCAGAAAAAAACTAAGAACTTTTTTCATACTATAACTTTCATATTTAAATTAATATTTAACAAACATTATAAGTTAAACCTACAAATGTTTTAGGATTCTCAGCTGCGTATAAGTCTCTTTTTTCTTGTAAATACTCAGGGCTACTTATAATCGACTGTCTAATAATTGTAAGATAATCCAATAAACTCTGAGCATCTTCATGCAAATCTGGATAAGATTTTGGCAATTTTTTCATAGATTTTTGAATTGCATAAGTATCATTATCAACTGATTTAATATAAGTTATGCATGGATAAATAGAAGATTCACTAAATTTTGCGCGAGCGATTCTTGTAAGTTCTTTTGCTAACTTATCTTCAGTATATTTTTCTAAATTCACTATTTCGTTGTTATAAATCTCTGATGTTAAAGTTACTATGTTATAAAATTCAAAATAACCAAGGCGAGCTTTAACATAATTTTTTAAAAACTCTAATTTAGGTAAGACCCTATCAACTGATTTCAACAATCTTTCCATTTGCGAAATCATTTCTAAATTCTTATCATAATCTTTTGGTCTTTTTAATTTATAAGTTAATTTCTTTATACGTTTTGGAAGTTTTTTTTGATAAAACTGTAAATCACTAATTAATGTATATAAATCATTAATGTAATTACCATCAATAGAAATACCATTTGTTGCTAAATCATAATTTATTTCTTCATCTAAAGTATTAACAATAACTTTAGACTTACAATCTTTTAATAATTTATTTAAATCTAGCTCTTTATCTAATATTTCTATTTGTTCATCATATGCATGTGAAGCATCCAGGGCATTTGAAGAGCCTTCTATAATTTGAGAATCTGATTTAGAAGTAAATAAGTTTGAAAGTCCTAAACCGCCCACTACACCTGCGCCCAAAGCAAATAAACCTAAACCTAGACCACTATCTTCTTGAACTGTTTGATCTATTGGTTTTGCACAATTAGTGTTTACTGGTGAAGCTAGTACTGAAAGTAAAATAACTGAGACTAAGATATTTTTTAACATTTTATAACCCTTCCTATTAATGCATATATCTAATTATTATTATATATAAATATAAAAAATAATCCACAGCATTCAAATAATACAGTTTGAATTAACCGAAAAGTGGTTAAACAGCCACTCAAAACACCTTTTTTGCTTTCAAATAAGAGTTTTTTCATGTATTATAGTAAAAAAACTACTTATCGGGATGAAACCAAAATATGAAATTATTTAATCTTGTATTAATCTTATTTTTATTAACTTTAACCTCTATAAAAGGTTCTGATATTTCAACTGCGTCTAATATGTCTGACTCTTCATTATTAACTGAATTTTCATTAAATAGTTTAGTTTTAATAAGTAACGATGAAGTAAAGTTCCATGTATCAGAAGAAATAGCACAGCTATCAGGATTGTTAAAGTTTGAAATGATTAAGTTAAATTACTTAGATAATACAATTGTTGTAGATATAAATAATCAATTATTGAACCAACTACTACATGGTTTAAAATTAATAGATAAAAATAAAAATAAATTATGTAAATGCTTATTATTTGAACTCATTCAAAAAGAAGTTTTTAATAAGATCCCATTAAATGAAACTGATGAAATATTTAAAGCCTTAGATTTATTAAATTGTAATTTATTAACAGAAAGTTTTTTAGATATTTATTCGCAGATATTTATCGAACACCAAGATAAAGTTTTAGCCCTGTTTTTCGGATTGACTGAAATAAAGTTTGAGTATGAAAAAATATTACATTACTTATCTATAGTTGGTAAATTTTATTACTTAAGACAAGGATCAATGAATAATAAGTTAAACTTTGGAACAAAAGATTTAACTGCGCAGATTCACGCACTAATTTCTATATCTAAATTAGAATATGCATTATTTGATCTTAGTAAATTTAAAACGATCTATGTATTTCCATAAATACTTATGTTAAAAAAACTTTTTTAAACTCACGGGCAATTTCTAATAACTGTTTTCTATTCTCATCAGAAAGTTCTTGAGAATTAAAAATATCATTATAAATATCAAAATAAACAGATTTTACGTAACTGGCAAATTGAGTTGCGAATTTATTCACTTGATTCAATGCTATATTATCAAGCACTTGTTCCTTGAACAAAAATAATATTAAAGTAACATCCACAAATGAATATGTAACATGTTCATTTTGTTTTAACAATTCAACAGCAATTGCTCCACGTGCAAGTCTTTTTTGAGACAATTCATCTAACTCTGTTCCAAATTGTGCAAATTCAACTAATTCATGATATTGAGCTAACTCAAGTCTTAGTGCTTTGGTTACTTGCTTAACTGCTTTAGTTTGAGCAGCTCCACCAACACGTGATACTGATAATTCAACATTCACTGCAGGTCTTATACCCTGATTAAATAGTTTAGTATCTAAAAATATTTGACCATCTGTGATCGAAATTAAATTTGTAGGAATATAAGCCGTAATATCATCACCTTGAATTTGAGCAATAGGTAATGCAGTTAAAGAGCTACCGCCTAATAACTTACCAGCTCTTTCTAATAATCTTGAATGTAAATAAAAAACATCACCAGGATATGCTTCGCGTCCCGGTGGTCGTCTTAATAATAATGACTTTTCTCTGTAGGCAATAGCATGATTTGTTAAATCATCGTAAATTACAAGTGCGTCCTTACCTTGCTCTCTGAAATATTCACCAATAGTGCAACCAATATATGGCGCTAAATATTGATTTATACTCAAATCACTGGCATCAGCAGAAATAACAATCGTATATTCTAAAGAACCATTTTCTTCTAAAAGCCTAACCATTCTTGCTAAGCTAGCTTGACGTTGACCTATTGAAACATAAATACAATAAACATTTTTATCTTTTTGATGCAGGATTGTATCTAAAACTAACGAAGTTTTACCAGTATTTCTGTTTCCAATAATCAATTCTCTTTGGCCTTTACCAATTGGTATAAGACCATCTATTACTAAAATTCCTGTTTCTAAAGATTCATTAATTGGAGAACGTTCAATTACACCTGGAGCTACAGCTTCTATGGGCCTTAATTCTTCGGCTTTTATTTCCCCAAGACCATCAAGCGGCTCACATGCAGCATTTATAACTCTGCCTAGTAAACTTGCTCCAACTTTGGTTTTAAATACTTGACCCGTGCGTTTTACAACTTCTGATTCAACAACAGGAAAATTATTAAAAAGTAAAAATGCAGAAACAAAATCTTCAGCCAAATCTAGAACTATTCCTTGATTGCCACCTTCAAAGCTAATAACCTCACCATATGAAACTCTGGTAAGACCACTAATTCTACAAATATTATCACCTACCTGAATAACAATACCTGTTTCTTCAAAATTGGTATCGACATTACCTGCAAGTGCTTTTTCAAATAAAGATATTAGATCTGTATTTTTTATTTCCATTTTAGGGTTTTTTACCTTAATTTATATAATAATTTTTTTGTGCTGGCCAATTGTTTTTTAATAGAATATTCCCATAAAAAAGATCCGCTTTGCAACTTTATACCTGCTATAAGACTTTTATCTATCTTATAAAGCGGTAAAATTTCATTCTTTGTATTTTTATACAAAAATTTTGAAATAACATCTATATCATTTTTATCTAAAGAATCAGAACTTGATATATCAAATATCATAATATTTCTTCTTACTTGATAAATGGTTATAATTGCCTTCAAAACATCTTTTACAAGATAAATTCTATTTTGCTCTACTAATAATAAAAATAAATCTTTTAAATAAATAGATAAATTAAATTTTTTTAAAAAAACATCTATTAAATATGTTTTATCAGATAAAGATATATTTGGCAAAGTTAATAAAAAAAAGGCTTGCCTGTTATTTAATAAAAAATCATAGGCTCCACGAATTTTTAATAAGTCTTCATTATCCAACTTTTCTAAAGATAAATTCAAATATGCTACTGCATACCTTTTTGCAATGATTGAATCTTTAATATTCATAGGCTTTTCTTTATAAATGCAATAATATCTTTTTGATATCTAACAGCCTCTTTATTATCTGAAAATTCTTTTAATATTTCAATTTTATTATCTTCTATAATTTGAGGTATCACATGGCTATAAACAATTTTTTGCGATAAAAGATTATTTTTAATTGCTTGTTTATTTTGAATATCAACTTTTATAGAATCAAGTTTTTTTAATTTATCTTCTTGTTCCGTTTGAATTACAGATTTCCATCTATCTAATTTATATAATAAATCTTGAGTAAGTTTATTCTGCTGGTTTATATCTATATCAAGTTGTTTTGCATTTTCTATAAGTGCTATTTGCTCATCCTTAATATTTTTTAAATATTCGATACGATCATTAATTTGTTTCATTATGCCTTCTTTAATATATTTCTTAAAAATATAGTAAAAAATACCCATAATAATTGCAAAATTAAATAACCTAAAAAAAATAGACAAATAACTCATATTATTGAACATGACTTATTTTATCCTTTAAAAAACTTAAAGTTTCTTTTTTTAATGAATTGATTAAAAAATCTGATGGCTCGCAAACTTTGGGAACTTCCCAATTTACTTGAATTTTATTTTTGGTTTTATCTATATCAGATTTATAAAAAGAAAATTTAATTAAACTTTCTTTCCATAAATCCAGCTTATTTTTATTTTTTTCCTCATATTTTTTAGTATACAAATCTAATTGCCTCAATAATTCTCGGTCCTGCTTTTCTTGCAGTACAATAATATCGAGCGCAGGCTTTATAAAAAACCTTGTTATAATTAAATAAGCTAAAAAAAAATGAATAGCTTGTATAATTATTGTAAAATTAATCGTCATGTCATTTAACGGTTAATATCAATAACAACGCTATTAAAAAACAAAAAACAGCTGAAGATTCTACCATTGCTAATGCTATCATCATAGCTATTCGCACTTTGCTTGAACTTTCTGGGTACTTGCCAATACTTTCGCAAGATTGCTTTCCAATCATACCCTGACCTAAAGCTGGACCCACACTACCAATAGCCATAACAAAAGCTGCACCTAAAAATGCCGCTGCTCTTACTACAAAAATCCCATCAATATCCATAAAAATCCTTTCCATAACAGGATTATTAAATCTTAAGTCTTATTTTAGCCTAATTAAAAGCTTTTTTACAAGAAAAATATTAATTATTTAAAAATTAGGGCTAATTTGAAATATGAAAAAATTAAGCTACAATAGTGTTACCTAATAAAATTAACCTTAATTAATATAAGAAAATTATGTCACCCATAAAAAAAATTATTCTATTATTGCTTATGCAGTGTTCATTTTTTAATCCATTAATTTGTGATTTTGCTGAGGAACTCGAAGGCTTCACAGATGATAAAGCCTCTTTGGAAAAGAAAGACAACGATGGGCCTGCGCCTTGTTCTGATACAACTAATTTAGAAGCATTAACTATTTTGGTATTTGGTTCACCAACTGCATCAATATTGTCAGATTGTGATATATATCAAAAAACCAATGAAGTAAATAAAAGACCAATTACAACATTGCCCATTTTTAATCTTTATCATTTAGAACATGCTTGCCAAGACCTTGTATTAAAATTTAATCTTTTTGGCAATGTTTGCACTAAAGAATTTTATTCTAATAATCACCCACATCTTAGATCTTATATTACTATAAATACCCCATGCATAATTGATAAGCTTGAAAAAAGTCTTACTACTGTAGATCAAGTTCCACTAATTAAAAAAATATCAAAATTAGTTGGTAATATTAAACTTGAAGAAAGAAGAGTAGGTATTATGACTCAAATTTTTAAGAACTACAAACATTGTAGCTTAGAATTTGATATTCCATTTTTTTATCAAGAAAGAAACATACGTCCAACTGAGGCAGAAGAATACAACTTAAAAAGAGAATTAACACCACCCGGTGGCGATGTAGACTCTAAAGCAATAGAAAAAGAATTTTTGCAGCATGTGGTAAGTGACAAAATTGGATTTGGGGATATGAGAATACGCTTAGCATTCCCTTTTATACATGATTCTAATTTCTGCGCTAAACTTGGTATGCAAACCACATTACCAACTACATTCTGCTTAAAAAAGGGATTGCTGGGATCTGATTTTAGAGGCGATCTAAATACACCAAAAATAAATTTAAAATTAATATCTTGCTTGGGCAACAAAGCTTTAATGGAAGATGAAGAAGCAAAAGAAGAACTTATTGCATTACTTAAACCAATAGGTTTTGATGCACTAGATAGATTTGGAGCAATGGTTCTAGATAGTCCATTAGGAAACCATAGACATTTTACTGCTGGTTTATTTTTTGAATCTAGAATAAAGATACAAGAAGGCGTTGCTATATTTTCAAACTTATCTTATGAATACACATTCCCGCATGTTGAAAAAAGATTCTTTTTAAAAATTAAAAATCTCGATCTGGCAAAATTTGAAAAAGATATTGCTGACGGAAATGAAGAAGCTGCTACCCAAGATATGAAACAATTAAACCAAGCATTGGTTGAAACATTGTTCCCTGGTTTATACAAGACTGATATTTTTCCTAAAAATTCTGTTCAATTTACAATTGGAACAAATTTTAGGATACGTGAATGGGATTTTAATATTGGATATGATGCTTGGTGGCAGCAAAAAGAAAAAATTGGATCAATTTGCGGCATAGACCCTTGCAAAAATCTAAAAGTTGCAAAAGGCCAAAATATTGGTTCAGTACAAAATAAACTTTTTGGAAGCTTTGGATATAATAAAATCCAAAAAGATTATGATTGGAGCCTGTCTTTATTTGGAGAATATGCAATTGCTACTAAAGGTATTGGCAAAGATTTTACTATTGCTGGTCGTTTTGAAATTAATTTTTAATTGCTTTTAACCAATTAATTTTGCAAAATTTAGCGTGAGTTATTGTATGTACTAATAAAAGGAGCATTCATGAAACAAGCGTTGATTTTTGTCATGTTATTATTATCACTACCTATACTGGCTGATGCACCTAAAAAACCCGATTCTTATGTAAAACTAATAGGCCGTGAAATTCAAGGTTTAGATGGTATTACTAATGCCCTTGATGCGACTGCAATCAAGCAAATTATCCTAGTTAGATCAAAAATAAAAGATATGATATATGGAGAATTAGATCTAAAAACCAAACAAAGAGTTGGCAATTATCTTTTTGATGGGAAAAGATATGATATGGGCGCTTTAGTTAAATTCGAAGAAGAATTGAATAAAGAACCCAATGCTGCAAAATCTAAAGATATTCATACTGCCTTAGAAGCTGTAAAAAAAGAATTTTTAGATACTACTCAAGAATTTATTGAACGAATTGCATGGACAAAGTCTTTAGTGGTTGACTTGATACAGCAATCATTTAACAAAAGAAAAATTAAAAAAAGCTTATGTTTTGAATGGATTAACACCCCTTTAGGAAAAGAAGAAGAAGTGTTTGCAACTAAAGTAAAAAGCTTGAAAGAATTTGATATATTTTTAAATCATGTCAATATGTTTTTAGGGGATTTAATTTTTAGCTGCCCAAAAGCTTTTGCACAATTTAAATTAAAGTATAGCAAATAATATCACATGAATGTAGAACTTCGCGGATCTGTAGAAAAAACTTTATTTCAAAATAATGATAATGGATTTGTTATTTTTAACATTCAAGTTAAAACTGATGAATTTATTACAGCTAAAGGCTACATTCCAAACTTACAACCAGGAACTGAAGTTTTACTTTCTGGAAATTGGATTTTTCATCCTAAATTTGGGCGACAATTTGAAGTCGCCCAATGTATTAATGTTGTTCCGACAAGTATCTTAGGAATTAAAAAATATCTGGGTTCTGGTTTAATTAAAGGCATAGGCCCAAAATATGCAGAAAGACTGGTTAATCATTTTGGACAATCTGTCTTAGAAATTATAGAAAATGAGCCTGACAGACTAAAAGAAGTTGGCGGAATAGGCCAAAGACGTGTTGAACAAATAATTGAATCTTTTAAATCTCAACGTGAGATTTCTAATGTTATGATATTCTTGCAAGAACGTGGAATATCAACATCATATGCAACTAAAATATACAAAAAATATGAACAAAATTCTATTGCGGTGATGACCGAAAACCCTTATAGAATAGCTGATGAAATTTGGGGTGTCGGATTTAAAACTGCTGATCAGATTGCACTTAAGATGGGAATTGAAAGAAATTCTGTAAAACGTATTAAATCCGGTATTACTTTTGCTATCACCTCTGAAGTTGGCAATGGCCATCTATATGTAGAAGTGCAAGAACTTAAAGATAAATCTTGTATGCTGCTTGAATTAGAACAAACGGAAAACGCAGCTTTACTTAAATTGGCTATGCACCAATTATATGAAGAAGATAAGATTAAATTGTTAACTCACCTAGATAAGCATTATGTTACATTAAGCAAATATTATCATTCAGAAAAAAATGTAGCTACAAAAATACAGAATTTATTATCCTATCACGCCGCAGATATATCCCAAGCGGATCAGGGAAATAGATTTGATATGAATGCAATTTCGCAAAGCTTAGACAATGACACAAGTGGCGTAGAATTAAACGAAGATCAAAAAGCAGGCATACTAGCTTGCATGCGAAATAAAGTAACTATAATTACAGGTGGGCCTGGAACAGGTAAAACAACGTTAATAAAAAAATTATTAAATACTTTAGATGAACAAAAAGTTAAATATAAATTAGCAGCACCAACTGGAAGAGCAACCAAGCGTATGATGGAAAGCACTGGAAGGTTTGCTTTAACAATTCATAGATTGCTAGAATTTGATTTTAAGACTATGGGTTTTGCACATAATGAAAAAAATAGCTTAAGCTTAGATTTCTTAATTATTGATGAAGCATCGATGATTGATATTTTTTTGGCTAATTCTATTTTAAAAGCGATTCCACTAAATGCACATTTAATTTTAATAGGTGATGTAGACCAATTACCTGCAGTAGGTGCTGGCAACTTTTTAAATGATTTAATACAAAGTAATAAAATAACTTGCATTAAATTAGTACAAATTTTTAGACAAGCAAAAAATAGTTTAATTATTTTAAACGCGCATAGAATAAATAAAGGCGAATTTCCAACTACATTTTTACCGGATACTAAAAAAGATTTTTTCTTTATAAAAGAAGAAGACCCATTAAAAGCAATAGATCATTTAAAAGGCATAATGGCCAAGACTTTAGCACAATTTCATATACTACCATCACAAGCTATGACGCTAGTTCCTATGAATAAAGGAATTGTTGGAACACAAAACTTAAATATACAATTACAATCAATTTTAAATCCCCCAACTGAAGGACCACAAGTTTCTAATTTTGGTTATACTTATAAAATTGGTGATCGCGTAATGCAAATCAAAAATAACTATGAGAAATTAGTTTTTAATGGCGATATTGGCAACGTAGAAAATATAAATACTGAAGATAAAAAACTTCTTATTAAATATTATGAACGCGAAATTGAATACGATTTTGACGAATTAGATGAAATTACATTGGCTTATGCTATTTCTATCCATAAAAGCCAAGGATCTGAATTCCAGGCTGTTATAATCCCTATATTTACACAGCATTTTGCATTGCTACAAAGAAATTTAATATATACTGCAATTACAAGAGCAAAAAAATTGTGTATATTTATAGGACAGGTTAAAGCTATGGCTATGGCTATTAAAAACAACAAAAGCGTTAAACGCAAAACGTTTCTTAAAGAATTTTTAACAACAGATTTAGTATGCAGATAAAAAAACTTTTAATTTTTCTTATATTCCTTCCCCTATTTAGCTTTGATTATTATCAACCTAAAACATTTACAATAATGCTAGACCCAGCAGGTGATGCTAAAGATGCAGGACGCACATTAAATGATAGCTTTGAGCGTGGTATAACTCTACAATTTGCACAAGAGCTAAAAAAGAGCATTGAAGCAAACTACCAAAATGTACGTGTAATATTAACACGTGTACCTGGCGAAACTTTAGAATTTTTACAGAATGCTAATTTTGCAAACAGATTAGATGTAGATTTTTATTTAAGCATTCATTTTTATAAAGAAACTGACGTAAGACCAAAATTATATTTATACCATTACCTTAATGAACCCTTTTATATGCAATTACCATCTAATATTAGTTTTATAAATTATAATAATGCACATTTAATTAATGTTAATAAAACATTAGATTACACAAATAAAATGAAACAAATATTAGAAAAAAATAATCAATTTGATTTTAAATACTTATTAGGCATTCCCTTTAAACCCTTGGTTGGAATTAAAGCACCTGCAATTGCTTTAGAAGCGGGATTAAAAAATTCAAACGATTACAAAAATTTCGTAGAACCTGTACTTTTAGCTTTACAACCAATACTTAGCCCATATGTGCCAAGCAGGTTATATGAATAAATTTAAATATCTGTCCCATTCATTTATATTTTTAATTTTGGGTACAATATTTTTCGGTATTCAAAATGATTTTATAATTTTTAGATGGCCTACAAAAACAATAGCCTTTAAAGAAGATAATAATTTAGCTACCAAAAAAAGAATTAAACTATTTTATTGGAACAATAATAAGTGGATAAATGAAACTACAACTATTTTAGTATCTGCAAATTTACAAGACAATGTACAACATATCTTAAATAGTTGGCTTAATTTGTTAGATGAAGAGAAAATAATTGAAAAGATTTTCTTGCAAACAGCTCTAATATCAGAAGCTTCAAACGAACTTTTTTTATCATTCGATAGAAATTTACTTATTGAAGACCATTCAACTTATCAAAAATTAATGTTAATTGAAGGTTTGTTAAAAACATTAAGAGAAAATGATATTAAAGTCCCTAAAATTTATTTTCTTGTGTACCATAAACCTATGCAAGATAGCCATCTTGATTTCTCGAATACATGGCCCTTAGAAGGCTTTTTTAAAAATTAGTTGCAATTCGAAAATCTTTAGATATATACTACGAAATATATTTATATTATATAAAGGAGATCTCATGAACTCATTCAAGAACTTATCTAAACAAGCACAACACGGATTATTTTTAGTCTTAATTGGCGTAACATTCTTGCTTTTCATTTCTGGTATTATTACTAAAATTTTATTTTATCCATTGTTAATAGCTGGAATTGGATTCGTTGTTTATGGTTTATATGAATGCGAAGTTTTTGATAATGTTAAGGTATTAAATAAATACTTACCTAAAAGTAAATCATCTCATCATAAAAGCCACGAACATAAAAAATAAATAATTAGATAAAGGAATTTATGAATTTTTTAAACAATTTACCAGATAGCTATAAAGGTTCATTTTTAGTTTTAATTGGGGTATCAATATTGCTTTTCATTTCAGGTTTTTTAATGAAAATTTTATATTACCCTCTTTTAATAACAGGCTTTGTTTTAACAATTTATGGCATATATTTAGGTGGATTGTTTAGCAAATTTATAGCTTTATTAAACAGTTATTTATCTAAAAAAAATCAATCTATAATTCACAACAGATCTGAGATTCACAAAAAAGATTAAACTTATAAGGGATTGATATTAAATTTAATATCAATCCCTTAGTAATTTATAAGCTCTAATACATTATGATGCAGGATAAACTGTAGAAGCTAATATACGAGGCCATGCTATAGTTTTATTAGCATCAGAAGCCACACCTGTACCTACCGGTCCGGATTCTAAATAAACTCTATCTGCAAACCTAATACGAAAATCTTTATCTGTAGAAAAAAGATTAGAAAAAGTGATTTTTCTTATAGTATTACTTGCTGAACCATCTTTGCTTGTTGTATAGGTAATCGTACTAATTGGACTAGTAAATGAACAACCCCAATAATCTGTTGATGGAGCATCACCCGGATTTAACATTGGCATCCAAGGACTACAATTTGTAATACTCTTAATTGTTATTTTATCATTTGTATCATTTTGATATTTAAATTTTCCATTAATAGACCCTGTAGTAAAATTAGGATTAAGAGCTGATAGGGGCGCTGGCGTATAAGCAACGCTAGTAACAAGATTTGAATAAGTTTTTCCATCTGTACCAGAATTTAATGTTACAATACTACTACTTTTATCAAATTTTATTTGAAAGTATGTATCTGTATTCAGTTTTTTTAAATCAATTGATTGAGCTTTGCCGCCCACTGGCGTAAATTCAATAGATCCATTTGTATTAATTGGGCACCAAGCATCAAAACTTGCGCTATTTCCAGGCTGTATACCTTGTGGTAAACCAGGAGTACATGATCCAGCACCTGAATTAAATTTTGTTATAGAAATTGTATCGGCTGTGTTATTTATAAAATTAAAATGCCCATTGGCTATTGGAGGCGTTACACAAGTAAAACCAGAAGCATTTCCAGCACCATCAACATTATAATCCCATACCGCAGAAGCTGATGTATAACTACATTTAGGATCACTAATATAAATGGTAAAATCACTTGGCTTTTGTACCAATTTAGTATTATCAAATTTATATATATAATTAGTTTTTATTGGAAATCCTATTGGATTAGAACTTGCAGTAAATCCTGTTGAATCAAAGGTAATTTGTGCCATACTTGGAGCCTTACTTGCATTGGAATAAAAAAAATAATAAGGAACACTAGGCACTTCAGAATACAAAGTTTGAGTCATATTAGAATTAACAGGTATTAAACTACCTGGAGTATAATTATACCCCACGCGTACGTCTTTTTGAGATTGCACCCAAATAGTTTTTGTACTTTTATTAACTATATTTAAATTAAAACCAGCGCCATTTAAGCCATATACACCTAAACAACCTAGTAGGAAAATCTTATTTATAAATTTCATACTTTACCCCTTTTTACTTTTTATTTAAGAGTAACATAGTTAAAATATATAAAACAAGTGTTTGTAATGCATTTTTTAATAATTTATTCAGTTAGGCTTTTTTTGATCAAAGTCGTCTTCTTTTGCAACTTATCAGTAATCGTCTTCTTCTTCGTCACAATGGCAATATAAACCAGGTTTAGCATCACCTATACTACATGTTCCAGATAATCCAGTATTTGAACACTTACAAGACTGACCACTTAATTTACAACCATCACTATTAGTTACTTTAATTACAGGTCTTGCGACTACAATTGGTTTTTTTGCTACTACAGGCTTTTTTAAAACAGGTACTGGTTTCTTTGACACAAGTGGTTTTTTTGCAACAGGCTTAGCGGGTACAATAGGTTTTTTTGATACAACACTAGGCTTTGCAACCACAGTAGCTTTTTTAATAGGAGTTACAGAAGTTAAGGCAGCCTTAGGTGTGGAAGCTGGCGTTAACGGCGCAGGTACTAAAGTTGATGCTAATGGTACTGAAGCTACTGAAGGAACTATAGGTGTTGACACTCCCAATACTGAGGTAGCACTATCATTAGAAGTTACAGGAATTGCAGTTGTAGACTCTGATAGAAGCGTTGGTAATGCAGATGAAACATTAGAAACGGTGGTTGGTGACGTTGTAATTACTGGCGATAGAGTTGCAGAACTAACAGTTGGTGTTAGAATTCCCGAAGCTGCTGTTGCTGTTACTGCTGGAATCAAAGTTGTATTTATTGTTGGTATTGGTACAACATTTGATGAATTAGCAGCTGCGTTTGGTGACACATACGTAAATGTACCAATTGCATTAGGATAACTTCCTGCACTTGTACCCGAACTTAAAGTTGCACCAGTCTGGTTAAATATGACTTGGAAATATGTATCTATTGAATTTATATTCTTTAAACTTATTGTTTGTACACTTGCAGATGTAAGTGTGTATTGAATAAAGCCATTTGCATTAATTTTACACCATACATCTAAATCTGCACTATTGCCATGTTGTATGCCTGTTGGCAAACCAAGTCCTGGGCATGACCCACCTGTGTTAAATGCATTAATAGAAATTACATCTTGCTTGGTATTATTTGTAAAATTAAAATGTCCTACAGATGTGGAATTATTTGAAGGTGTGTTTACAACTGGTTCTTCAGTCAATGTTGGCGTTAAAAATATAATCGGCTCTGAATCTGCTACTTGTGAAGAAGTTGTAGTTGATACTATTGATTGCGTAGGCACATCCACTGGTGCCTTAATTGTTGTACTAGACGAAGTTGTTACTGCAGGTGCAGCTGCTTGTGTTATTGCTATTACTGCAGGCGAAACTGCTGGTGTCGTAACTGGAGTTACTGTTTGTGTTACGGTTGGTGTCGGTGTTGGTGCTGCAGGCGAAACTGCTGGCACCGAAGCTGGAGCTACTGTCGGTGTTACTGTTGGTATTACTGCAGGTGTTGGTGCTACAGGCGTAGCTGCTGGTATCGCAGTTGGAGTTACTATTGGAGTTGCAGTTGGTGTCGGTGTAACCGCTGGTGTTACAGGTGCCGTAACCGCCGGGGTAACCGTTGGAGTTGGTGATATATACGTAAATGTACCAATTGCATTCGGGTAACTTCCACTGCTTTTTCCTGAATTTAAAGTTACACCAGTCTGACTAAATGTAACTTGGAAATATGTATCTGTTGTATTTATATTTTTTAAACTTATTGTTTGTACACTTCCACCAGTAGGTGTGTATTGAATTGAACCATTGGCATTAATTGCACACCAAATATCTAAATCTGCACTATTGCCATGTTGTATGCCTGTTGGTAAACCAAGTCCTGGGCAGGACCCACCTGTATTAAATGCATTGATAGAAATTACATCTTGTTTGGTATTATTTGTAAAATTAAAATGCCCTACTGATATTGAATTTATTGAAGGTGTGGTTGCAACTGGTGTCGGTGTGGGAGTTGTTACTGCAGGCAAAGTTGTTGTTACTGATGCAGTAGCAGTCGGTGATACATATGTAAATGTACCAATTGCATTAGGGTAACTTCCACTAGTTGTACCCGAATTTAAAGTAACACTACTTTGGTTAAATGTAATTTGAAAATATGTATCTGTTGTATTTATATTTTTTAAACTTATAGTTTGTGCACTACCACCTATAGGTGTGTATTGAATAGAGCCCGCAGAATTAATTGTGCACCAAGCATCAAAACTAGCACTATTGCCATGCGCTATTCCGGTTGGTAAACCAGGTGTACATGACCCAAAACCAGGATTAAATCCTGTAATAGAAATGGCATCTTGGTTAGTATTATTTTGAAAATTAAAATGACCTGCAGTTATTGAATTTTCCTGAGCAACACATTTAAAATTTGAAGCATTTCCATTACTATCAACACTGTAATCCCAAGCAGGCGCTGACGCATTATAATTACAAGTAGGGTCAGTTACATAAATTGTAAAATCACTTGGCTTTTGCGTCAATTGAGTATTATCAAATTGATATAAATAGTTAGTTTTTATTGGAAATCCTAGGGGATTAGAATTTGCAGTAAATCCTGATGCGTCAAATGTAATTTGTGCCATACTTGGAGCATTACTTACATTGGAATAGAAAAAATAATAAGGAACACTAGATACTTCAGAAGACAAAGTTTGAGTCATGTTAGAGTTAACAGGTATTAAACTACCTGGAATATAATTATACCCTACACGTGTATCTTTTTGCGATTGTACCCAAATCGTTTTTGTACTTTTATTAACTATATTTAAATTAAAGCCAGCAGCAAATAGGTTTTCGCTGGTAATAAATGCAACCAAAACAATAAATATTATCTTTTTTATTTCCATGTGCTCCCCTTCTTTAATTCAAGGGTAACATATTATAAAGATAGAAAACAAGACTCTAATGCTATTTTTGTTGAAAATTATTCAATCTGAGTAATGTAACTATATAGAGTTTTTAAAACCTTGCTTACTTATCTTGTAAGCCTTTATTTAATATAGCCAAGGATTCAGGGGCAATAATAACTTTTCTAATAGCTTCTGAGATTTCTATATTATTTTCACGTAATTTTTTAACAATACCAAGTCTAACACCACTTGCAATGTTCCACATATTAGTTACATTTTGTGAACTTAAAAAACCTCTTACCATAAACACATAACCATTTTCACTAAAATCATCTAATCTGACTACAGGTGCTGGGCTCTTTAATATATTTGGGTTTTCATCTAATACTTGAAACAATAACTTTGATACTTTTTCAGGATCTACATTAAATGGTATTGTTAATACTATATCTTCAAAAGCTACAAAGCCTCTTACATAGTTCCAGTTATAGAAAGATGCACTAATTATTTTAGAATTAGGAACAATAATACTCACACTATTATTACGTCTTATAACTATCGATCTTGCACTAATACTGCGTACAATGCCTTTAGTGTTTGGATCAACTTCTATATAATCACCAATCTTTATGGAACGTTCTACTGCAATTATAAAATATCCAATAATATCATTTGCAGGTTCTTTAATTGCAAAAGCTAAGCCAACAGCTAATGCACCAAGAACTACTGGAATCATTCCGCCGAAACCTACATGTAAAAAACCAACTAAAATAATAATTATAAGAATTAGATAATAACTAATGCTTGAAATTATACTTTGAACACCTTGGTCTACTAATAAAATATCAAATATTCTACGTAGAATAAAACGTTCAAAAACCCATGCAACTACAAAACTTGCCATAATAAAAACAAATATTGTTAGGAAAGATCTTAATGTAATAGGAATTAATTGATCTAAATCACCCCTTACATTAAAAAGTGTAACGTTGAGCGCATCAGAAACTTTATCTATAGATACAGGCAATCCCCATATTTTTGCACAAATAAATGCCACTGAACATATGAAAAATAAAATGGCAACTATTGTAAATATACTATAGAAAGTTTTTGCATATAAAAATCTTTCATGAGCAACATCTTCTTCATCTAATTTAAAAAATGCCGCTGAAGAAATCTTTTTTAAGAATATTTGCAGCCACCATAAAACAACAAATAATAAAGCTGTATATATAATCCCCTGCAATATAAATGAAACTAATTTACTAAAGCCACCTATATAAGGATCACTAATTATAATTACACCTATTATTACTATAAGAATTAGATAATAATATTTATCTATTTTAGTCCTTATCCAATTCCAAGTTCCAGTGCCTCCTGATGTTGGAATAAAACTTAATATTTCTTCTTTACCAATTAAGAATATTAAACCTGATCTTAAAATTATTGAATAAAAGGCTAATAGCAATATTGGAAGCTCTGATTTACCATATGTAATTAATAAGAAAGCTTCGCGGAAAAAGAAAATTATAATTGTTGAGTATAAAAGAAATTGAAAAACATTCACAAATCGTTTTTGAAAAGATGCATTTAATAATGAAAAATTATTTTTAATGTTAAATGCGATCAAAAAATGAGCAAACTTAGTAACTATGGAACACAAATATGGGATTGAAACTAAATAAAAAACAACTCTAAAGCTTAAATCTGTAATATATTTAAATCTAATTAAACTAAAAATTATTGACCAAATATAAAGACTTAATAAATTAAAAGCCGTAAATCCTATTATTAATGCCACTAAAGAATTTAAAAAATATAAGATTTTATTTGCGGGTCTTACTAGTAAAAAATCCTGATAAAGTATTAATAAAAATTTTCTTAACAAGAAGTAAGATATTAAAATTAACAACATTATAATTAAGAACATAAATAATGAATTAAAATTTCCTGCAAATGCAGATAATTTACTAAATATTGTTTTAATACCGGTTGTTGAAATAGAAGATACTATCACATTTTTTAGATCAAATAAAAACAATCCAATATCTGGACTAATGTTTTTAATATTCGACCAAGAAATAGCATATTCAGAACGTTGTAAAATACCTACGGCACGTTCTAATTTATCTACTATAACATTTATTTGTTTTAAGGAATTCTTCTTATAATTTATTAAATTAGAATATGCCTCAATTAATCTATTATTGAAATCTGTTTGAATGTTTTTTTGCTCTTCTACTTTTTCCAATAATGAATGAGCCTTTTTAAAATTGTCTTTACCATATCTCTTTATAAATTTAGATTCATTTTGATCTAATATTGTAATACGTTCTTTTAAATTATTTAATGCCCTAATTTGATTATTTAATAAATTAGTAACTATATTTATCTTATCTCTGTAAGATGCAATTGCACGACTAGTATCAATCTTATAATCTTCATAAGTTTTTATTTCGTTATTAATATCTTCTTCTGATTTAAATTTATGTTGTGTGATTTTATGCCAAGAAGTTAGAATTTTTATTAAAAATTCCTCTGCCTCAATTTTTTCTCTTTCTAACTCTCGCATTGTTTCTTTTAACTCAATCTCACGCTCTAAAGCAAATATTCTATCGTATATATATCCTAATTCATAAAGACCTACTTCTGAATTTACAGTATCAGGGTCTATATTCCATAAATTAAGTTCATTTAAATCTGTTATATGAATTTTATATTTTTTACTTAGTGTTTCTATTTCTTTACTTAATTGTTCTTTTTCTTGTGAAAGCCTTTTAATATTTTGTGAATAATTTGATTGAGCTTCTATTGATTCACGTTTTTTATTGATTAGTTCATCTTCATAATAATCTATATCAGATTCAGAAATCCACAGAGAGTTTTCTATTACTATCAAATTAGATTTAAGAATTTTTAAAATAGAATCTGCAACAAATGCTCTTGTATTTAACAGCATCAATTTATTACTTAACTCTTTAAACTTTAGTTCTAAAAATCTTTTTTTAGTATTAATTAACTGTATATCTAAATCTAATAGTTCACCACGTTGTGCAACTGATAATGATTCATCTGTAGCATTTAACTTTAGCCCATTTTTTCTATCTTTTTCTTTTAATTTAATATCTTTATCTAATGCAATTAAATCCTTTTTATTTGACTCTAAGCTAGATTCCAATGCTATTTTTTCTTCATTTAGGCATTTTAATTCTTCTTCAGATTTAGAAATGTCTTTGCTCAACTTATAAAGCGTATTAAATTCATAAGAAGTTTTTGTTTCAACTTTAATATTCTTAAAATAAGGGTCTTTAAGATAGGTTTCTAGCATTTCTATATTTTGATCAATAACTTCTACAATTTTTTTTCTTAAAAGCTGTGTATCCAATAATACTTGAGAAATTTCATTTAACTTCGATAACATTTTATTATGAAATGCTGAATCAAAGGTAGAAGATTGTAATTTTTCTTTAATATCTGATATTTTTTGATTTATTATATTTAATTCCGACTGAAGCGTCTCAAAAAATTCTTTATCCGAACTTTCTAATAATTCTTTTTCTTTTTTTAATATATTAAGTTGATGTTGTTTTTCTTGAACGCCACTGGCTATAATTAACTGACTATCTGCTGCCTTTTCTTTTTTTTCAGAAAATGGCAAAAAACTAAACCAATCAGCGTTTACTGTGACAACGTTTAAAAATAAAATAAAACTGAGTACTAAATTTTTCATAATTTATTTATCCTAGTTAAAAGGAATCTTTGTTTTTAAAAAACTAACGTTAGGATGCGAATTAATACAAGTATTAATCCATTTTTCTAAAAACTTTTCATCTTGCAAATCTATACTGTTTAATCCAAACTCTTTTTCATTAATAGGACACATTCCTAATAATGAAAAAAATTGATATAAAAACAATTTTTGCTCTTTTTTTGTTATATTTTCTTGCTCCAACAAATCATACATTGAGTAAAGCGAATCAAACAATTGGCAATATGTAAATCCTATAGGAATAAAAAAATTATACAATTCAAGAATGTGATGAAAAAATAAAATATTTTCACCTACATTTGGAAACCTAATAATATCTACGTCAGTGATTAAATTTTTATCATTTTGTGATTCTAAATTATACTCAAAAACTACTCCATTGCATAAACGCAATAAATTATTTTGATGCTTAGACGACAAAAAGAGCTTTCCTAGTTTTCTATCTAAAACTAAGATTTGTTGCTTAATTGGAAAAAAAGTTTTTAAAACTATGCCTATATTTTTCATACTAACTATCTTATATTTTTTTCTTAAGAAAGAATAATTATTGGAACATAACTATTGAAAATATATATATAATTATGCAATAGTAACTTAAATCTATTTAAGGGGCGTATGATATTAAAAATATTTTTAATCTTACTTTTTTTTAATTATATCTTTTCGGAAGAATTTTTAGGAACAATTAAAATATTAACTAATCAACATATAATTAGACAATCTAAACATAAAAAAAAATATTTCGTCCCTAAGCATCAGATAAATTATTCATTAGAAAATGATCCTGAAAACGATCTAATTGTTCCTGTAAACATAATGATTAGCAATAAAAAACTATTATGTTATCTACCTTTGAATATATTTTTTGATAATAATAAATTAAAAACACCATATAGTTGGGTTAATCTTTTAAAGTTAAATAATGATTTATATAAATTACAAACAAACGAATCAATTTATTATTTAGAATACATGTATATGCCTATATTAAATACTGAAAAAAATTGTTGTATAATTTCATGATAAAAAATTATTGATTATTAAAAGAAAATATCTTTTCAGGCTTCAAAACCAACAGGTCTCCCAAAATTTCTATATCATATCCTCTAGTGACATAAATTCCATCAGAGACAATGTCAAAAACATAGGTCCATTTTTTAAAAATATTACAAACCATTGGCTCATGCTTAATCTCTTCAATTTTAAATGACATTTTAAGTTTCCAAGTAATACCAAAATCATCATATAAATTACGCTTGGCACCCTCATTTGATTGCAGGCTAAATTTGGCAATAGTTGTTTCGATACCTACATTTAAAATTTTTACTATTATATTCTTTTCAATTCTATTATTTATTGTAACAAATGCCTGAGATTCAAAATATAAAGAAAGAATTAATATAATAACTCTTTTCATAGCCCCCCTAAAACCTACCTGCTTATATTGCCTAGTTGAAATAAATAGACATTTTTGCATACTTAGGTTATATTTTATAAAAATACTAAATTGAAAAGGAATATTATGAAAAAAATGCAAAGATTATTATTACTAGGCATTATGTTATGCCAGATTTATTCTGCTTATTCTTCTGAAAGTAAATCTGATAAGCAATCAAAAAAAACTGATTCTATGATTTGTATAAAAGCTGAGATAACTGAAAGAAATATTAATCAAATTTATTTAGGCGCTAAAAAAGCAAATAATACAGCTGTAATGACTTTAATTGCGTGTATATACGCAGATATGATCGAACAAGATCAATCAAACTTTTTTAACATGAGCAGTATTCAAAAAAGAGCTACAGAACTTCCTGCTGATTTATTATTACTTGTTGCATCACAATATCATTTAAAATTTGGCGAACATTTATATTTAGATGATGAAATTTAATTTGAAAAACTTATTACTTATTTATTCTATCATATTCATAGGCACTGCAAATGCAGAAATTATAGGATATGCTTTTCTAAATGAAGAATACGCTAAACCTGTGTTTATAGCAAAGCAGAGCTCTGACAATAAATTTCACATTTATGTCAAAACAATCATTCAAATAGAAAGAAAAGTAACTGTTTATTTCTCTTGGTATGATACATATTCTACAGTTGTTAAATCGTTTTCTTCCAAACAAAACCTACCTATAGAGTTGTTTTTAAATGAAGACAAATCATTAAAAAAAGATGAATTTATTGTTTTTAAAAATAATGGCATAAAACTTAAACTTTTTTTTTATAACTTTGAAGAATTACCCAAATTATTCACGCAATTTATTAAAGAAGAAAATTTAGAAGAAGTTGAAAATTAAAATTAACATCTTTACTAGTTCGCTTAGCTATCTCCATAGTTGCGAACTGGCGAGAAGTATAAAATATAAATTGTTATTATTATAATATTATTATATGAATGCGCCCATTATTTAATTTTATTCCCAACATCTTCTTATATCAAATAATAAAAGTGAATTTCAAGATCAAGTCAAATATACTAACTGAAATAAATTGACAATTTTTATCAACTCTATATTATTAAATTGAAACCTCAACCTTTCTAGTTAGGAAATTCATGAAACAAATAATTATTCTTCTTCTATTAACTTTGTGTATTACGCTTAAAAGCGCTGATATTTCTACTGTAGATGCTTTTAAACAATTAAATGTTGCCGTAAAAGAGCGAGATGATATTTATAAACAATTAAAAGAACGAAATTATAAACACCCAGCATATACATATAGAAAAATTTCAACATTGAAGCATGAATCACAAGTTAATTGTGTAGACTGGTCAAATAATGATCTACTAGCTTCAGGGGGGCAAGATGGGGTAATTAAAATATCTGACACAAAAGGAGAAATAATAACTGATTTGGATTTAATTTTTGAAAATAACTCCAAGTATGTTATTAAATATTTAAAATGGTCTTCTGATAATAGATTAGCTATTGGAGGCATTAATTCTATATTAATTTTAAAACTTGATAAAATTAATCTGCAACTGGATAAACATAAATTTTTAAAGGATTTCGAAGGATTTACTTATGCTATTGCATGGTCACCTGATAATTCACAATTAGCATCTTCTTATAATAATAAGATAATAATTTGGGATATTTCATCAGAAAAAAAAATTAAAGAAGTTAAAATGCCTTTACCTATTAGGTCAATCACCTGGTCAGATGATTCTTTATTTTTAGGTACTATTGCAATAGATAACACAATTAGAATATGTGAATTAAAAACTAAAAAATTAACAATCTTTAAATCTACTGTTAATAAAGTAGATTTTTTACTTTGGGCAAAACCTCAAACACAACATTCAGAATGTTATATTTCAAATGAACCAACATTTAATACTCTAGTTTATTATGAATATAATTTTATTATAAAAAAATTATTTAATGATCTTTCAATTACCCTTAACTCGATATCACATACATCTGATGAACAATTTTTAGCTGCAGCTTATAAAGATGGAACCGTAACAATGTGGGAAAAAATAACTTTAGAAAAAGAAAATTTTAAACTATAACATGGTAACTTTAATCAAAATGAGAGAAAACTTTAGCTAGTTTTCTCTCATTTTTTTATTGATTATTTTTAATTATCTATTTTTTAAAAAATCAAAAACCATCTGACTCCAGGTTTCCATTTTTTCATAATAAAGTTCACATTCAGCAAAAGATAAAAGCTCTCCGCTTTTTAATTCTTCTTTAACACGAATTAATCCAGAATCGCCTTTTAATAAAAATATAAAACCAAGATGCACTTTTCCAACATCATTAGAATCATCATTTAAAACGCCAATAGCCTGAATATCTAAATTGCCTTTATAATCAACTTCTTCATAAAATTCACGCTTAGCCCAGTCAATTATAGAATCACTAGACATATCTTCTTGTCTTATATGGCCACCAATGCCTAATGTATATTTATTTGCAAGTCTAGTTTCAGATGCTTTAGCCTGACGCTGCATCATGAACAATTTATTATTATATGTAAAAACTAAGTAGGGAATAATTTGTTTATATTTAAAATCTTGTTCCATTACAGAACGTGGCAAAAATTCTTGGTTGCTTTTAATTAAAGCTGAATAACTTTGAAAATCTATTTCTTGAACACCTTGAAAGGCCTCTTGAGAATCAAATAAAGATTCTCTTTTAACTACTAAAATCAATTCATCATTTTTCGTAGTAGTTGGTATATTTTCTGTTGTGGATGTTTGCATATAATAATCCTTAATTGGTTAAAAAATTAAAGCCCTGGTTTTTAACCCAAGGCCGCTTCAAATCTTCTACCTTCATCCATCGCAAATTTTTTTTTAATACTTACACAAGTTAGTTCATCTTAAAAAAAATAACAAGCAAAATTAATCAAAAAAACCTGAAATCAATTTCTTTAATTCATGAGAGAAATTATATACGCGTTGTGATAATAAATTATCTTTATATTTTTTATCTTTTAAAACTTTATCCAACCAATCATAAATATCTTGGTAATCGGTTAAGTTTTCTCCAAATTGATGCTTGTCTATATATACAGGATTTAAATCTTCCCATTCAAGGCTTGGATTAATTGAATCTAGTATTAATGGAACTTTTGATTGCATTGCTTCACAAACAGAATGGGATCCTGTTTTTGTTATAAGTACATCTGAGACTGCCATCAAATCAGAGATTTTATTTGTAAAGCCCACCAGTGAAACAGTTATATGTGGTGGAAATTTAATTCTTTTAATTTTTTCACGTAGCCACTCACCCTTACCCAGACAAATAATTATATGCAATGGCTTTTTATATTTTGACAACCTATATGCATACATAAAAGTTGCCGTCGAACCAATAGATCCCATTAGTACCATAGCAATAGGTTTATTTGTAGGAATGCCCCATTTTTTCTTAATTTCATTTGCATCTTTGCATTCAAAAAAATCTTCTCTTAATGGATAACCAATGAATTTTATTTTATCTTTTGGTATTTTAGCGAATGCAATTTTATCAGTTAATAGCTCATCTTCAAATGGCAAAAGATAATTAAATTTTTTATAATTTGGATCAGAAATATCATGTGCAAATGTCGCCGTATTTAAATCAGTCGTAATAACTAGAAATGGAATATCTAATTTTTTTGCAGCATCTAGAGCTACCCCGTTTATATACTGTGTCATAGAAATTAACATATCAAACTTATGACTTTTAATATAAGTATATAATACATTTGTTAAAACTGTTTTAAGTAACTTAAAAGTAAATAACCCACAATAATTGTAAAAATTAATTAAAAAGTTGCATCTATGTTTTAATAAAAAATTATAGCAGTCTTCCGCATATGAGAATGGCTTTAAAGAATTACAGCATCCAAATACATCACAAATTACATTAACTACAGTAATGTCATAATCTTTTTCAAGATAACTAGCAACAGCATTGGCAGCGCAAGTATTCCCGCCACCTCCTTTTGTGCTTAAAACTAAAATTTTTTTTCTTGCGACTTTTGTTCCAATTGGGGGGTTTGCCAAATGCGAAGCCTGGATCTCAACAATTGCATAACAGTTTATAACTAAATTAATAATAAAAAATAAAATAAAATTCTTCATTAGTTCCTTCTTAATTTTGCAAGCATCTTTACCCTATCAAAGCTACTTTGCAAAAAATAAGATATTGAGATAAAATTAATATAAAAGCTAAGACAAAAAACATATTCTAGGTGAACTTTATGATTTATGATTTTTCTAAAATTGAAAAAAAGTGGCAAGAAAACTGGCAAAAAAATCCATTTAAAACTCGGCCTACAGATAGTGGCAAAAAATATTACTGCCTAGATATGTTTCCATACCCTTCAGGTTCTGGGTTGCATGTGGGCCACTGGAGAGGTTATACACTATCTGATGTTTATGCCCGTATTAAATGGTTAGAAAATTATAATGTTTTGCATCCAATGGGCTGGGACGCATTTGGCCTACCTGCTGAAAATGACGCAATTAAAAAAGGGATTCACCCGGAAATAGGCACACAAGCTAATATCGCAAATTTCAAAAAACAACTTCAAGAAATTGGTGCCATTTACGATTGGGATAAAGAAGTAAATACTACTGATCCTGACTATTATAAATGGACACAATGGATATTTCTGCAAATGTTTAATGCTGGTCTTGCTTATCAAGCTGATGCATCTATTAATTGGTGTCCACATGATTTGACCGGGCTTGCAAATGAAGAGGTTATAAATGGCAAATGCGAACGTTGTGGAACGCAAGTTATTGAAAAAAAAGTTAGACAATGGATATTAAAAATCACTGACTATGCAGAAAAACTACTTGAAGGCCTGGATAGACTTCCCCTGTGGCCTGAAAAAGTTAAAACAATGCAACGTAACTGGATTGGCAAATCAGAAGGTTTATTATTTTCAGCCCCAGTCAAAAATAGTAATTTAATAATACAAACTTATTCAACACACTTTGAAGCTTATAAAGCTGACACATTTGTGGTTATTGCACCCGATCACGAACTTTTACCTGAATTAATTAAAAATTATGAAAAAAAAGATGTAGTTCTAGAAGTTTGCAAGCAAATTATAGCACAACGCGCTAAAGACCCAGAATCTGTAAGCACACCTATGGGTGTTTTTACTGGGCAATATATTATTGATCCAGTTGGGAATGGTGAGCTACAAATTTGGGTAGCAAATTATGTTCTTAAAGATTACGGTACCGGGATTGTAAAATGTTCTGCTCATGATGAACGTGACTTTAAATTTGCAAAACAATATGGCATTCCTTTAAAGACTGTATTGTTTCCAGAAGATTTAGAACTAAGAGAAAAAATACGCAATCTAGAAGTCTGTTACACAGATATGCAAAATGGAATCTTAACAGAGCCAGGAATTTTTGCTGGCAAAAAAGCAGGATCAGTACGTAATGAAATCGCTAATCATTGCGTTCAAAAAGACCTTGCTATTAAAAAGACACAGTATAAATTACGCGATTGGATATTTTCTCGCCAACGTTATTGGGGAGAGCCAATTCCATTAGTTCATTGCCCAAAAGATGGTGTAGTGCCCGTGCCTGAAAATCAGCTACCTGTTACATTGCCACAAGTTGAAAAATATCAACCAACCGGAACTGGTGAATCTCCATTAGCGGGAATTGATTCATGGGTTAATACAACATGCCCAAAATGTGGTGGCCCTGCTAAACGTGAAACTAATACCATGCCACAATGGGCTGGTTCTTGTTGGTATTTCTTAAGGTATCCAAACCCACATTTAACAACTGCAGCATTTGACAAACGCGATATGCAATATTGGCTCCCGGTAGATTTATATGTAGGTGGTATTGAACATGCAATTTTACATCTGTTATATTCACGCTTTTATGTTAAAGTTCTGCATGATCTTGGACATTTAGAATTTGATGAACCTTTTACACAATTATTTAACCAAGGCATGGTGCTTAAATATTCAGATAAAACAGGCCTTGTTGAAAAGATGTCTAAATCTAAGGGTAACGTTGTTAACCCTGATGATATTATTAAAGCTTATGGCTCTGATGCATTGCGGATGTACATCTTATTTATGGGACCACCTGAATTAGATTGCGAATGGCAAGATGCTGGCCTTGAAGGTATTAAGCGATTCTTAAATAGATTCTGGAACTTCTGTGTGGATTCAGCAAATGTTACTGATTCAGATGAGAGCCTAGAAGCTAAAAAAAGATTCCATAAATTCTTACGCGATTACCAAGAACGTTTAAATTTATTTAAACCTAACACTGCAATTTCTGCATTCATGGAATTCTTGAATGACATGAGTTCTGGACAATTAAAACTTGGCAAAACCAACTTAGAACAATTAATAGTTTGCCTATCGGCAATGGCACCGCATCTGTCTAGTGAATTGCTAGAAACCCTCTTTGCAAAACAATTAAAAGATTGCACCTGGCCAACTTATGACCCTGCATTAACAGTCGACGATTTTGCTACTATTGCTGTACAAGTTAACGGCAAGTTACGTGCTGACCTTAAAGTTAAGCCTGGTTCTGAACAAAAAGAAGTTGAAGAACTTGCAAGACAAGAAATTGCTAAATGGCTTGAAGGAAAAGAAGTTGTTAAAGTGATATTTGTTAAAGATAAAATAATTAGTTTTGTCGTGAAGCAATAGGAAAATCATGAATAAATATAAAATGTTAATAGCACTTTGTTTAATAAATATAAATACTTGTTTTGGCACTATAGTGGGCACGGAAGGCCTAGAGCCTGGGCACGAGATCTATTTACATTCAAGAGGGGCACGCAATTCATATCAAAATAATTCCCAAGAGTTTAATAATCTATATGCGAAACACCAAGAATTATTAAATAATTTTCACCTACTACAAAATCAAAATCTTGAATTAAATCAACAAAAACTTCAATTAGAAGCTCTTAATCTCAAATTAAGACAACAAATTTCAATGCTGGAAAATAAAATTGATTTATTACTTGAAGAAGATATTCCCGAACCTGTATTTCATGATGATCCTGAATAAAAATTTAATTAAATTTAAAAAAAACGCCTTCAGAGATCTCAGCTTAGGATCAATTGAAAATATTTTTATAATTATTCTGTTAATTTTTACAAACTTATGTTCAGCTCAGGAATGTAAAGAAAATAATTATTCAAGTCCTAGTAGCTCTTCAAGCTCGATTAGTTGTGCAAGTAATGAGAGCATAAATTTATTTATTGGTAATTTAAGAACAAAGATTCTACTGAATTTAAATTCAGTAGAATCTAATACTCCTTATCATGATTTAAAAATATTATTTAACAAATCAAAGCTTTACATTAACAACTATCAATTTGACAATGCTTTTGAGATTTTAAAAAATATTAAAATAAAATTTGCTGATCTGAGTAATGATATAAAAGACCAATTAGATGAATGCATAAATGATATTTCACAAATTATAAAAGCGATTGCAGCAAAAATATCTAACGGGATAGAATCTGATTATAAGGCGCTCGATGTACCAAAAGCAATTTATTTATTAAAAATAATACGGGATTACCTGGGTTATGAATCAAAATGGACACAGTTAATTTTAGATCAAATAATTCGAAAATTAAATGATAATAAAATTGGTCAAGCATTAAAAGAGCTTAAGAAAATACAACAATATAAGCAAATTTCTAGAACCCGCTCAGTTTTGATTAATAATGCTATTAATTTGCTTGAAAGAGACAATTATCATTTCTCAAATGATTTTTCTGGTATTGTTTCAAGCTATTTAGAGCCCGGTAAATATGAAGGTAAAATTATTTTGAATGCTATTGATGATAAGTTTGATGAAAGTGTAAAAGGTCATGGAAAAAATATTTTATTATGGTCACCAAAAGAAAGATTTTTGCTCGCATACAATAAACATAGTATTAACATTTGGAACAATAATTTTGAGGTAATATTCCTTATGGATATCGGCAATATTGAATACGATTCTTTGAAAACAGATCAGAAATTGTCATTATTGCCAGGAACTTTGATTAATTGGATAAATACTTTTAGTGAATACTTTTTTTTAAATATTGAATCTATTAAATTCAACGAAAATGAGTCAGAATTAATTATCAAAATGCGTGGTTTTCAACATACGCCAGGTGGTAACTGTCCTTCTACTGATGGTACAATATATAGACCAGGATATACAAGACGTTTAGGTGAATTTGATTATATTCTTTCAACAAATACTTTCAAAGCAATTTCTTCTCAATCGCAATTTATTAGTAATCAACAAAATTTACCTAAGCAGTTAGAATCACTAAATGATGAATTAATTGAACACCATTTGAATAATATATCAAGTTATGCTTTCTCATCTTCAGATGATAGATTAGCGATTATATCCAATAAAGGATCAGTTGAAATTTTTGATAGATGCTATTAAAGAAACTTAAAGAAAAAGCCTTGTGAAAGTTTTGCTTTAACATTAGCAAATTCAATCTTAAATTCATTATTAACATCACAAAGTCTTTTAAACTCAGAATCGCATTTAATTAAAGGGTTAATTCCACGGAATTTGCCCTTTAAAAACAGATCAGAATCAGAAAATGAACCTAATTTATAATGATCTTGAAAATTAAAAATTTTAGACATTAAATCTTGAATTTCTGTATCACTACTTTCATCCAATTTTTCTAAAATAAAATAATCATCTTTAAAATGAAAATCGTCATGCGTAATAATATTTAATTCTAATGCACGTCGTAAAAGTTTGCCTGCAAAATAATATACATATAAATTTACTTCTAGCGCCCAATAGCTTTGATTAAGTTTTAAAGGGACTGATGCAAACTGTGTTGCTATTTCTATGCTATTAAAAAACCATTTGCCATCAAAAAAAGTTAAATCACTTAAAATTGCGCTTATATCTTCTTGAGTCAACATGCCGTTCAAATATGCCGTATGTAAATTATACTCAAGCCTATCAGCACACAAATCAGGCAAATCTTGTTCTAAAGCTTTAAAGTCATTTGTTTTATGTAAAATTTCTTTTACAGATATATTATAACGTTTTAAAATTTCTGGAATATCAGTATTTTGAATATACCATTCATGAATTGCATCTTGGTAAGATTCTTTTTCATCTCTATGATTAAATACTACATCAGCAACATGTGAAAATGCCGTATGCGAAACATCATGCAACAACCCTGCAATGCGCTCATTTAAGCTTGCTTTAAATTTCATTAAAATAACTAAAACGCCAACAGAATGGTCATAGCGTGAATAGTCTATTTCTTTAAAAACATAGTCTGTCATTCCGCCTTGGCGAATTTTTTTAAGACGTTGCACTGCAGCACTATTTAATAAATCTATTAACACTTGCTCTTGAATCTCAAAATCACCATAAATAGTTTTTATAACAGAACCTGTTATTACACTACATGATAGTTTTTGAGAAAAAATTGATGGAAAGCTATACGTCATAAATGTCCCAACTAATGGAATAATAAATTTAAATATAACAAACAGTTCTATTCAATTCAACAAATATATTGATTGCTTGTAATTTTTTTTGTAATAATAAATTGCAAACTAGGAGAAATTATGAAAATATTTTTAGATACCGCAAATATAGCAAAGATAAAAGAGTTATCACAAACAGGTTTAATAGATGGTATTACAACAAACCCGTCATTACTTTTTAAAGAAGGTGGAGATGCAAAAAAAATTATTTTAGAAATTTGCTCAATATTACCAGATGGTGATATAAGTGTAGAAATTACAAAAACCAATCCTGATGATGTTTATAAACAGGCAAAAGAAATTGCGGCATTATCTAAAAATATTATTGTCAAAATACCTTGTCATGCAGATTATTATAAAATTATTAATAAATTAGTAATAGAAGAAGTGCCTGTGAATGTAACACTTGTGTTCACAATGCTACAAAGTCTTATGATGGCCAAATTAGGTGTGACATACATTTCACCATTTGTGGGCCGCTTAGATGATTTAGACGTAGATGGAAATGTGATAATTTCTGAAATTAGAGAAATGCTTGATAACTATAACTTTGAAACTGAATTATTAGCAGCATCGATTCGCACTGTTCGTGAATTTCATGAAGCTATTTTAAATGGCGCTGATGCGGTTACTATGCCTGTAGAAATTTTTGAAAAATCTATTAAACATATTTTGACAAATCAGGGTATTGAAAAGTTTACTGAAGATTGGAAAAAATTGGGCATTCAGCAATTTCCATAATATTTTAAGATAAAAAAAAGGCAGAATTACTCTGCCTTTTTCATTATAACAAATTATATTATTTAACTTCACTATTATGATGATGATTTTCTATCTTAATATTTTTCGCTTCAATTGCTAAAATAATCCATGTCCAACCTGTAAATATTGCATCAATACCAACGATTGTACCAATAACCCATAGGCCTGAATATGGCCATTGAACCCAGATTAAAATACCAAGTAATAATGTTACTAATCCATTTAAAAGTAACCAGCCTCTGTTGCGTACATGGTTTGTAAATGAAAAGACTATACGTGCAATACCTGCAACTACAAAGAACACTGCTAATAATAGCGTTAAGCTTAATGCATTAGCAAGTGGATGTATTACTATAAAAATACTTGCGACAATATATAATATCCCCAAAAATAGATGTAAAAAGAAATTGCTCCAATGGCTTAATTTTAAAGCTTTTACAACTTCAAAAACACCAAATACAAATAAAACTGCACCTAAATATATTACCATTAATTCTGTACTAATTATTGAAAATAAAACTGCTAAAATACCTAATGCAACTAAGCCTATGCCTAATGCTAAGTACCAGCCTCTATTTTCTTTTAACTGATTTAGCGCTTCACGTTCATTACCGGTTAAATTATTAAAATAATTCATAACTTCTCCCTTTTTTGATTAACACCATTATTTCTATTAGAGTAGCAGTTGCCAAGCCTAAAAAGCAAGAGTTTAAGCATATAATCAATGATTAATTTCAATTAGAGCTGACTTACAGGGTAAAATAGGAGGTTTAAAAGAAGGCCTCATTACAAGGCCTGAAAATGACAAACTTTTATTTTCTTTTCTTCACGCCATTCTTAATATCTTCAAAAATTTGAAATGCTAAAATTTGCACCGGAGCAAAACGCAAAAGTTGTAAGCCATGATTTAAAATAAATAGACCAAAAATAGCACCTAAAAATCTAATTAATAAATGCCCTGCAAATAATACAACTATTGCAGAACCTAGAATAATATAAAGAATGCCTAAATTTTTATTGTTCATTATTTCTTTCATTAAAATATCCCCGCTGGTTGTGAAAAAGCCAACGGGGATTAAAAAATATAAGTTATTTACAAATGCAAGGCCATTTGCCACATTCTTCACATTTCTTTTGGTTGCCATCATAAATACATTTACAAGGCCATTTACCACATTCTTCGCATTTTTTATGAGTATTTTCCATAAGATCTCCTTTATTTAATTTCGTCTTTAATTTCAGTTAATCTGGCCAAAGCAATAGCACCAATTGCTAATATAACATCACGCGCAGCAATATCAAAAAAATGAAACGTTGTTACCAAATTTACAGCAATAATTAAAAACCATACTGCCATTCCATAAGCGCCTGCGCGGGTCCATTTTGTTAAAACTAAAAGCCCTAATAAAATTTCAACTACAGATACAATTAATATTAATGTATATAAATCTGGAAATAATTTGTCTAATATTACAGGACTAACGTATTGTCCCCAGTTTACAATATAATTAAAAAATTTATCTACACCAACAACGATAAATAAAAGACCATAAGCAATGCGTAGCAAAAGCCATGTATTATAGGTTTTTTGAGCTGTAAAACTTGAACCAATCATAACATATCTCCTTTTTAGTAAAATAATATATTGTTAAATTTACTAAAATGTGAATACTAAAAAGCAAGCGATAACTATGAATAAAAAATTATAGTAATAATGTGCGTTAAAGTTGTCACATGGCGATGTCATAGATTGTACTGTTTAACTTGTTTTTTACTTATATTTAAGATTAACACAGCTTAAAATTTATTATCAAGTATAAATTAGTACTTGATTTTCCAACTTCAAAATCTTGTTTTTCAAATATGAAATTTGTTACTATTGTAGTAAATGTGCTTTAATGGATAAAGCATAAATTCATATAAGAAGGAGATAATATGTTATTATTAATATTTTTATTACTTGCTTTGTTAACAGGTGGATTAAGTTTCAGTGGTTTATTAGTTGGCTCAGGAATTTTAATATTATTACAAATTTTATGGCCAATTTTTGCAATATTATTTGTTATATCGTTAATTCAAACGATATTTTTTCCCGGACCAAAAGTTTAATTATCATAAATTTTTTTTATAAAAAGGAAACATTATGACAAATTTATTATTAGGCTTAAAAGTAGCAATATTGGTAGCTAATGGCTTTGAGCTTTCTGAGTTAGAAAAACCCAAAAAAGCATTAGAAAATGAAGGTGCAATTGTTGAAATAATTTCACCTGAAAAATCTAAAGTTCAAAGTTGGAATAATGATAACTGGTCTAAAAAATTAAAAGTTGATATTGAATTGAGTTTAGCAAATGCCAATAAATATGATGCCTTAGTTTTACCTGGAGGCGTAATGAATCCAGATAAATTACGAATTATTCCCGATGCCATTAAGTTTATAAAAGAATTTGTTATAAATGAAAAACCTATTGCAGCAATTTGTCACGGTCCATGGACTCTTATAAATGCGCAAGCTGTTAAAGGCAAAAAATTAACTTCATGGCCATCTCTAGAATTAGATTTAAAAAATGCTGGTGCCGATTGGATAGATGAAGAAGTGGTTGTCGATGATAATTTAGTAACGTCTCGAAAACCTGAAGATATTCCAGCGTTTAATAGAGAAATGATTAAATTATTCTCTACTAAAAAATAATATTTGATTATAAATCTAGAAAATTCTATTTTAATGAAATATTGCATTTTATTTAGTTAATAAAATAGCTTTATCTTATGAATAAATTTTAAATGTTAAATAATTGAAAGGTATTATCATGGCTTTTACAGTTAAATCAAAGAAAAGTGGAAAAGATTACAATCTACATTCAAAAGAAGTAGAACTTTCTGGCGGCCGCAAACAAAGAATTTATTATTTTGCTGGTGAAGTTACTAAAGAATTCGCATTAGATAAATTACCAGAAGGTTATGAAGTAACAGAAAATGAACGCACTGGTTTACCAATGTTACGTAAAAAAAGATAATATTTATTATTAATTTTTGTAGCAATTTCCTTCAGAAATTTGGGAAATTGCTACTTTTTTAATTTGTCTGAATAATGTTCTAAAATTTGATCTAATGTTTTATTGCTTTTAACAGAACGTTGCCAATTAGCTGGTTTGCGACCTTTAATAACATACTCATCATCCATTTTTATTATCAACCATTTTGCCTTCTTGCTTAATCTAACTAAAATATAACCACCATTTAGTTTGTGTCCCTTTAGCCAAAGTAACATAAAGCCCTTTTTTATAGATTCTTCTAAACTTATAGCTTTGCCATCATGGTCTTTCATAAAGCTTGAAAATAAACCTTTGTCCCAAACCATTACTGGCCCAGCACCATAATCTCCTTCTGGTATTACACCTTCAAAATGCCTATACCAAAATGGATGATCTGGCACTTGCACAGCATTAACTGGTTCAGACGGTTTAATAGGCAATTCATACATAGCAAAGGATTTTAATTTACCTCCAATTTCTAACCTTAAATCATAGTGTAATTTAGTGGCATGATGTTTGTGAACCATAAAAATCGGTTTTCTATTTTTAATTATCTTCACTTTCTAACACCTCCCCTACCAGTTTATAAAATCTATTTTTTATGGTATAATAGTAATATAAAGAACATCTATCTTTATTATACTTAAATGGGGGAACAAAATGGAACCATTAGCATCAAAAATTAGACCCAAAACCCTAAACGACTTTGCAGGACAAGAACATCTAGTAGGAAATGGCAAACCCTTAAAAATAGCTATAGAAAAAAAACATATCTTCAGTTTTATTTTATGGGGACCGCCAGGTTCAGGTAAGACAACCCTAGCCAGAATTTACGCAAATGCATTAGATGCAGAATATTATGAACTTTCTGCTGTTTCTACAGGCAAAGATGATATTAGAAAAATTATTGCCAATAAAACCGACAAATCAAAAATATTATTTTTAGATGAAATTCATAGATTTAATAAAGCACAACAAGATTTTTTATTACCTTATGTTGAATCTGGTGAATTAACCTTAATCGGCGCAACAACAGAAAATCCAAGCTTTGAAGTTATTTCAGCTTTGCTTTCTCGTTGCCGTGTATTTATTTTAAATGAATTGACTCAAGAAAATATATTTAAAATTATAGATTCAACTGGTTTAAACATAGACCAAGAATCAAAAGAATGGTTAGCAAGAATGGTAAATGGTGATGCAAGACAAGCCATTACAATGCTAGAAAATACTGTAAAACTTTATAAAGAAATTAATATAGAAAATTTACAGAACGCCTTACAAAACAAATTCTTAAGGTACGACAAAAAAGCAGAAGAACATTACAATACTATTTCTGCATTTATAAAATCTATGCGCGCAAGCCAACCTAATGCGGCATTATACTATTTAGCACGTATGGTAGAAGCTGGCGAAGACCCTAAATTTATCGCACGTCGCATGGTTATATTTGCAAGTGAAGATATTGGCCTAGAAGACACTAATGCATTAGCAATTGCCAATTCTGTTTTTCGCGCAGTGGAAATAATTGGCTACCCAGAATGTGCAATTAATTTAGCACATGGAGTTTGCTATTTGGCAAATGCACCAAAAAGCAAAGCGTCCTATTACGCACTACTAGAAGCACAAGATGATGTTAAAAAACTAGGTAATTTGCCAGTGCCAATGAACATTCGCAATGCACCCACTAAATTAATGCAAGAAATTGGTTACGGCAAAGGGTATGAGAAATATACAACTGATTGTTTATTGCCAGAAAAGCTAAGAAATAAGAAATATTTAAAACAGTGACCATTTTACAAATGAAATATATAGCCTAAACTTAATAATATGACCTATACATACTATATTTACACAATTAGAGGATGCCATGAAAAAATTTATCTTAAGCCTAAGTTTATTAATACTATCTTCTAACATGCTAGGCACAGTTCAAATTACAATTGATCCAGAGGTAAAAGTAGAAGAACAAAAAACTGAAAGTATTTATTTAAAAAGTGCTAAAGCTGGAGCATTTGTTCTAACAAGCTACTATCTTGGCAAATGTTTAGGCTATTTTGCAGAAAATACACCAGAAATAATGCTTCTGCCTGGTGCTTTAATAACTGGCTTGAATATTTATAAAAAAGTAAGTGATAATGAAAATCCATGCTACTCAAAAGACGTTAATAATATTAATTTCTCTCTAGTTTGTGCTGCATGCGTTACTTGCCTTCATTTAAAAATGGATTCTAATATTAATCCAGAAAATCATTTTTCTCGTTTAACAACTGGAATAGAATCTTCTTTACTAATTTTAGAAATGAAAAATTATATTATTAATCTAATAAAGAACGCAAAAAATAAGTAAATACTGCTATCAAATTTATTTAATTGCATTATCATATAATACCTTTAACTTATATTAAATAAACAACTTATGTTAAAGGCTTTATTATGCAAAAAAAATATTTAAGACTCTTAATCGCTTCTTATAGTATTTCAACATTTTCCCAAGGTATTTTAGCACCAATCTATGCATTTTTTGTAGAAAGAATCGGTGGAGGAATCTTAGAAACTTCCTTTGCTGTAGCATTATTTTCTATAGTTACCGGCGTGGCTACTATATTAATTTACCAAACAAAATCTAGCCGTATTTACCAAAGAGAATTTCTTTGTATTGGTTGGTTCTTGTGGGTTATGAGCGTTGTAATGTATTTCTTTGTTACTAATATTTATACTCTGTTTTTAACAGAAGTATTAGGCGCATTAGGTAGTGCAATATCTAACCCAGCTTACGACGCTGAATATTCTAAACAAACCATGCATGATCTTTCTGGCGGCTGGGCAATGAATGAAGGCGTATCTACAATTTTCTATGGTATCGCTTGCTTAAGCGGTGGAGTTATTGCATCTTATTTTGGATTTACCGCTCTTTTAGTATCTATGACAATATTGGCTTCACTTTCTTTCTTTATGATTCTTTATTACAGCTTAGAAGAAAAAAGCAAAAATCCATGCCAATAATTTAATCGAAATTTACTGACAAACGATCAGTTAAATATAAACTTTCTGAAAAATATAGTAAGCTGCTTTCTCAGTAAATTATATTTTAGGAATGGAAATGCAAAACTATTTTATTTTTTTCTTAAGTCTATTTTCTATTTGCGCAGCAAATTATAAAAATTTTGATGCACTTCAAGAACAGCCTGCATTACAAAATATTAGGCAATTAACATACACATCAATGGGATTTGAAAAAGCCGGTGAATCTTATTTCTCTCCCGACGGCAAAACAATAATTTTCCAAGCAGTGCCAAAGGGAAAAGAGCATTACCAGATTTATACATTGCGCATTGGTGAAACCATGCCTGAAATGGTTAGCACCGGTAAAGGTGCATGTACATGTGCATATTTTAGACCTGATGGTAAGAAGATTATTTTTGCAAGCAGCCATGAAGACCCAGATTTAGACAAAACTAAACAAGCAGTGCCAGGATATAAAAAAGATAACAGCAAATATAGCTGGGAATTTACACCATACATGAATATTTATGAAGCAAACCCAGATGGCACAGAATTAAAAGGATTAACGACTGGCCCTGACTACAAAGCAGAATGTGCATATTCAAGTGATGGCAAACAAATTGTTTTTGCGAGCAACATGCATGGGCGCATGAATATTTATACCATGAATGCAGATGGTACAAATATAAAACAGATTACATTTGAAGATAACGTCTATATTGGCGGACCTTTCTTTTCTCCAGATGCAAAGAAAATAATTTATAGAGCAGATTATGAAAAAGAACATTATTTGCAAATTTATTGCATGGAAGCTGATGGTAAAAATAAAATTCAACTGACTAATAATGGCGCAGTTAATTGGGCGCCATACTGGCACCCCAATGGTGAAGTAATTGCATATACAACTTCATTGCATGGGCACCATAACTATGAGATATATTTAATGAATATTAAAAGTGGCGTTAATTATAGACTAACATATCACCCTACTTTTGATGGTTTGCCGAGTTTTAGTAAAGATGGCAAACAAATTATTTGGACATCTAAACGTAGTGATGACAAAACATGCCAAATATTTTTAGCTGATTTTTTGTTACCGGAGATTTTAAAATAAACAGTTATAAGATATAAAAATAGCCAGCATAATTTTATGCTAGCTATTTTTATATCTTATAAATTTACTTAATTGCAAAACTATAATTCATTTCAACTTGTCGCCAATTAATCACATGCCAAAATGAACTAATATAATCAATTCGCTTATTTTGGTATTTTAAATAATATGCATGCTCCCAGACATCAAGACCAAGTATTGGCTCTAAACCTTGTGATATCGGGCTTTCTTGATTTGGTGTAGTAATAATTACCAATTTTTTATTTTGATCAACACATAACCAAGCCCAACCGCTACCAAATACTTTTTTAGCTGCTGCATTAAATTGATCTTTAAATTTATCAAATGACCCAAATTGTTTCTTAATCTCTTTCATTAATTTTTTATTTGAAAGTTTTTGACAATCAGGAGCCATAATTTTCCAAAAAAATGAATGGTTCCAATGACCACCACCATTATTTTTTATTGTCGTTTGTGTTTGAGTGTCTTCTATTGTATTTAAGTTTCTTAATAACCACTCTAAGTCTTTTGCTTGCAATTTTTTGTTATCAACCAAAACTGCATTTAAATTATCAACATAGGTTTTGTGATGCGCATCATGATGCAATTTCATAGTTTGTTCATCTATATAGGGTTCTAATGACTTATATTCATACGGCAATGTTGGCACTGTATATGGATACTTAAAATCTAAACCAGAAAAGATATTGAAACTTAATAGCAAAACAATACTTAATATTAAAACATTCATAAAACCCTTCTCATTATAAAAAGATCAATAATTATATAAATTTAATAACATAGAAATCTAAATATAAAAATATAATTTTAATTAATATCAATTTTGCGTGACATTAATAACTTTATATATTTATTCCCGAACAATTTAACAGCACTTCGAACATCCAATATAATCAAAACAAATTAAATAGATTCCTAAGCAAAAAAAAAGCTCCATGTATTATTGCATGGAGCTTAATAATCTAAAATGTTCTAATTATTGTGAAACTTGATCTCTTACAAACCAAGTAGCTGCGTAAACTCCTGCTGCAGCAACTAATGCATATGCAACACGAGCAAATACAGTACCTTCACCTAATAAGCGAGCTACTAAGTTGAAATCTAAGAAAGCAACTAGACCCCAGTTTAATGCACCAATAATTAACAATAATAAAACAATGTTATCAACTATTTTTATATTTTCCATTTCATTCTCCTTTTTAAAATATACAGTTATACACATTTACTTTAGTTCTCCTGGTTTATACACCAGGAGAACTAATTTTTATTTAACCAGCTACTGTACCTTGAGGCACAATTATTACAGTTTCTTCATTTGATGGAAACTTAACTGCTTGAATATTTTCAGAATCATCTAAAATACCCGAGTTTAATATTGAATCTGCTTTACCTGCATTTATTAATGACTCTTGGTAATCTGCACGCTTTAAGCTTGCAGTAACTTTCTTAATTCCCTTATTTGTTTTTAGCTGTCTTTCAAGCTTATCTCTAAATGCAGAATCATCTTTAAGCTTATTTTGGAATGCATCATAAGCTGCTGGATTTTCTTTACTTAGATTATCTAAGGTTTGAGTAAATTCTCTTTTAATTGGATCTGCTAATATTTTTTGCTTTGCTGCTTCCATTTCTGAATTTTCAGCAGAAGCACCATTTGCAGAGCCCGAATTATCATCAGAAACAATTGTATAATTATTACTATTGTCTGAATATCCATTATCAACATAGTCACTATCTACATAGCCACTATCTACATAAGTAGTATCGCCTTCAACATATGTTGTTGAATCGCCACCATAACCGTAGCCACCGTATGGACCAAAACCGCCTAATAGACCGTAACCTAATAGACCACCGCCTAATAAGCCTAATCCTAAGCCTAAGCCGCCATAACCCCAGCCGCCCCAGTTTCCGCCACGGTTCCAATTGCCACCATGATTCCAGTTGCCACGACCACCACGACCTCTATTGCCATTTCTATTTCTATTACCATTTCTGTTTCTGTTGCCATTACGATTTCTATTTGCGTTTCTGTTACGATTGGCATTCGCATTTCTATTATGGTTAGCATTAGCATTTCTTGTACGATTTGCTCCACCACGATTTGCAGCTCCACGACCTGCAGCACCTCTACCACGAGCTGCGCCGCCACGTGCACCTCCTCTAGCGCCACCGCGCATACCGCCACCACGCATACCACCGCCTCCACGCATACCACCGCCACCGCGACCACCGCCGCCATGACCACCGCCACCGCCGCCTCTAGCAATTAAATCTAAATTAACTGTTGAACCTAATGCTAAAACTAGCATTAATATTAAAAACTTTTTCATTTGAGCCTCCTTTTTTGAATAAACTTCACTTTATTAATAGTATAAATCAAGAAAGTTTCTAATTGCAATAGTTTCCAATAAATGAATTTGCCTTATTTAAGGCATAAATACCCCTAAAGGTTTCAGCAAGCAATGAATTTACAGGTGTTTTAGGATAAAATGCATTGGTAAAGATATGAAAACTGGTATCACAACCATAAGAATAAGTAGCCATTGCAAAGGTGATATTTTATCCCAATTAGACTTTGCAGGCATAAAAACCCAATTAATATTCTCTTTTGGGCTTGTAAATAAATAACATACGGTAAGTATAATCCAAAAGAGAAAGAGCCAATATTGAAATGCACCAATATCATAACCCCATTTACTTAGATAATAAACCCAAATTAGAGGCATAAAGACATGAAACAATGACAAACTTCTTAATGCATAGCTATATTTACTATCAAACATGTAGTTGGATAACCCACAAATGCTGTAACTACTAAGTAATTTAACAAAAAAATCTATGTTCCATATTATCTCTAAGGGCAAAATTCCAACGACTGCAATACTTATTAATAATGGCGATTTAAACCATAAAGCAAACAACGTTAGAAATAATCCAATATCAGATAACCATAAAAAATTTCTTAAGCCATAATTTTTTTTATATACAGGAAACAATATAATAACAAATATTGTTAATGAAACTTTTATTATTAAATCAATATCCATCTAATCAATACCCCCAAAAGAAGCCAAACTGACAGCTTTGTGGGTAGTAATAACAATCATCATAATAATCATCATAGACATAAGAATATTCATCATATGGCCATGTATTAAAAATAGGATATGGTCTATAATTATTGTTCCAATAGTTTGAGTTCCAACGGTTTCTATTTCCCCATCCGTAAGGGTTATTTGACCAACGCTGATTTCTATTATTTCTATTACTATATCCACGGTTGAAATTACCGCTTGCATAGCCTCTATTAGCTTCAATATTTGTATTAAACGCAATTAATGCGAAAATTAAAATTATTAATTTTCCTGTTCTTCGTAGCCTTGGCGTAGTAGAATTCATTTTAAACCCTTCTTAATTATTTAATACTAATAGTATCAAAATAAATGAGGGATAAGCAATAGATATGCTTTTGGGTTTAATAATTTATTTAAAAAATATAGACCCAGATTTGAAAAAACAAATCTGGGTCTATTAAATTCTGAAAAAGAGGTAACTTATTTGCTTAAATTATAAACATAAACAGATGAGCTAGCTAAAACTAACAAAGGAAGAATCACGCCAACTGCAACTAAATTATTTGATTTTTCTTTCATCAAAGTGCTTATATAGTAACCAAACTCTTTTAAATCATCAGGTTTGTTTTTAACATCAATAAACTTTAAATATAAAGCTGAATCGTGTTTTGTAATTACGTGCTTGCCAGTACTTATAATTTCTTTATAATTAGCACAAAAATCTCTTATATAATCCAGATTATTTTGAGGATTTTGTTTAACATCTTCTGCTAAATATTTATTTGCATTTCCCCATTGAATACATTTATAACCTAGAAAAGTAGTTGCCACGTTTAATGGAACTAAGGTTGCTACTGCTTTAGTAACCTTGTTCAATTCTGCATTTACCAATGTTGTGCTTACTAAAAGAATAAGCATAAAACTCATTAATTTTTTCATTATTTACCTTAACGCATTTAGATTTTGTGTTTCACCAAGTTAGACATACGCAATTATTATATTATCAAATAAGCAATTTCCTGCAACTGGAAGTAAATATTACGCTATCCAAAGAAAAAACCCCAAAGTTTCCTTTGGGGTTTAATTTAAATAATCTTAATTTCAATTACTTTTGAACATGAGCCTCAATAAACCATAAGCTCTTGTCTAACAATCTTACTAGATCTATATATAAATCGTTAGTACCCATATCGCCTAAATCTTCAGAACGTTTAATATTAGTACGAGTAAGCTCGCCTAAAATTGCAATATTATGCGTTAAATGTTCTATGTGGTCTTCTGCTTTAAAAATATCAACTGGATATAATCTTAGCTCTGTATTAGTTGTAGCTTGTTGAATTGTACCTAAAGCAGTACCACCTAAACTAGTGATACGTTCTGCTATAATATCTACTTGCTCTTCTACTAATTCTGCAATTTCATCAAATAACTTATGTAATTCAATAAATTCTCTTCCTTTTACATTCCAATGAGCCTGCTTTAATTGCGCGTATAAATCAGCTGTTGAAGCTAATGATTTATTTAAAATATTTATAAGCTCAATTCTGTCTTTTTCAGGTAAACTTATTTTTGAGTGATGCATTAAACTTTTCATATTTTCTCCTTTAAGAAATTGTATCTAATAAACATTATTAATATATAAATTATCAAATTGAAACATTCTGAGTCAATGGTTAAAGATTTAAACCTGGAAAACAGCAACTATTGCTTTCTAGAACCTCAAAATGCTAACATAATTATACAATTATTTCGATTGAATAACAAAATGGGGGAAATATGATAAAGAACAAAACTATATTAATAATTATTGTAAGTCTAATATGTTCAGCTTTAAGAGCAAGTGAAGCTGTTTCAAACTTTAAAATTATAAATATGACAAACGATAAAGCACAGGTCGATTTTACTTGTACAGATGAATCAAACGCTCAACATAGTGGCAAATATATTGTCCAAGCGCATGATATAGCAGATAAAAACACATTTAAATTTCCAATTAGTTATGCAGGCTTGGTAATGAGAAAACGTGTAGCTCAAGTGGCGCGCGGTGCATTTACTTGCAACCACCCCAAATCAATTTCTAAAATTATAATGAAAAAATACGTAAATAAAGAAGAAGAAATTACCAAACTTGCAATGTCTCCAATACAAGATTCATCACCTGAGATCTCTACAGTAAAACTTCCGCATTCAATTAATTTACATGGAACATATGCTATAATACAAACACATGATAATTCATTTGTTTTAGAAGAACTTGATAATAAACCTATAGCTGCAAAAGCGGTTGTAAAAAAACAGGTTGCTCAACCCAAAAAACTTGCAACTCCTAAACCAATCATTGTAGGTGGAATGCCTGCAGTTAGGTTTGCAAATGATGCATGTGATTCAGACGCTAATTGTGTAACTGATGGTGGTTATAGTTGCGATTTAACTAAACCTAATAATGGACACTTAGGGACTTGCAATAGACCTTGGGAAAGAACTTAAAACGCGTCAACATCACAATGTAAAACTGATGCGGATTGCAAAGAAAAATTGTGTCCTGCGGGAATGGTAGGTTGTCCAAATTATGCTTGCACAAATAATCAATGTGTGGCTGGTTACAATCCATCTGTAGAGCATGGACCTGCTATAGTAGAACCTATTAATCCTGGTTTTGAAGAAGCTAATGAACTTATCGAATTATAAATTAAAAAACGAGCTAATCTTTGATGGATTAGCTCGTTTTTTTAATATCTTAATTATTAATCAATAAAAGTAATAGCCTGTCCGATTTTATTAGCACGGCCAGTTCTACCAATTCTGTGTATATAATCTTCATGTGTCGCAGGTAAATCAAAGTTGATAACATGTGAAACATCGTCAATATCAATACCACGGGCCACAACGTCGGTCGCTAAAAGAATTTTTACTTTATCATCTTTAAAGAATGCTAAAGCTTTTTTTCTTTGCGCCTGAGTTTTATCACCATGAATTGAAGCAACTTCAAAACCACGTTCTTTTAAAACTTTAGATAATCTGTCAGTAGCGCGTTTAGTACGCGAAAATATAATTACTTTTTTAAATTCTGGTTTAATTAACAGGTCATGTAACATTTCCAACTTATTTTTGTCACCAACTTTTATTATCTCTTGGTTAACATTTTCAGCAGTTTGCCTTGTTTTTACACTTACAGAAATAGGCTTGCGTAAAAAGCTGTTCATAACTTCTTTTAAACTAGCATCAATTGTAGCAGAGAAGAATAATGAATGGCGCTTTGAAGGCAATTTAGAAATAATATATTTAATATCTCTAATAAAGCCCATATCAAGCATTGTATCTACTTCATCTAATACTATGGCATCAAAACTGTTAAAGTTAAGAAATCTTTGTTCTTCTAAATCTTTTAATCTACCTGGTGTACCTATTATAAATTCAGGATTTCGCTTTAACTGCTGAATTTGGGGACCTAAGCTTAAACCACCAATGCATAATACTGAATTAAAGCCTGTTTTATTCATAAACATCGATAATTCATCTTGAATTTGTGCTGCTAATTCTCTTGTAGGGGTAATAATAAGCACTTTGTAGATCTTTTTAGTTAATAGATTATTAACTAAAGGAATCAAGAATGCTGCTGTTTTACCTGTACCAGTGTTGGCAGTAGCAATTATATCATTACCTTCTAACAAAAGAGGAATTGCTTCATCTTGAATAGGGGTAGGGTTAATATAACCACGATCTATAATATTTTTTTTAAGTTGTTCTTCTATAGCAAAGTCTGCAAATTTATGTTTAGGTACATAAACTGGCGCTATTACTTGTTCTTCTACTTTTTTAATAACTGCTGATGGGTCAAATGTTTGAATAGGTCGTGCTGATCTACCAGAATTGCCAGGTCGTGAACCTGAATTTCCTCTTGATGGTCTACCTGATGATCTAGCATCATTAGATTTAGGCTTGTATCCACTTTTTTTATCTGTTTTGTTTCTGGGATCATTATATGACATATATTCCTATGAATGTTTCTATTTATTATATTATAAGCATACAGTAAATATATATATTTGTACTTTTATTATTTAAAAGAGCTTATTATACTAGCTAATAAGTTGTTTTAAATTTATTTTTTACCTAAAAAAAGGGTTAATATGTCCAAAATTAATGAGCTAATGAGTGAATTTAAACACTTCGCACTAAAAACAAGTGCTGTTGATATGGCTGTAGGTATCGTGCTGGGCGTATCATTTGGCAAAGTTGTTTCATCTTTAGTAAATGATATTGTTACTCCGCCTATCGGTTTTTTATTAGGCGGAGCAACATTTCCAAACCTTAAAATAATATTAAAAGAAGCGGTGAAACACAAAAACCATATAATTACACCTGAAGTGGCAATTAGTTATGGTCATTTTTTACAAGCGGTTATAGATTTTCTATTAATCTCTTTTAGTGCTTTTTTGATTATGAAATTCATAAATAAATTGATACTTCATAGAGAAACTCAGGATGTTGACTGGGCTGAAAAAATCAAGATGTAAATTTCACCACAATTAAAGAGATAATTAAGTTTATCTCTTTAATTGGTCAATAATCTTATTAAAATCAGCTTCAACATTATTAATCAAATTTCCCTGTTCATCAAATGCTTTCCATGATGTTGGTATTTTAATTTCAGCCTCAACAGGTGTCATTTTAAATGCACGCGCTACTTGTCGCAATTGCGCAATAGCATTTGCTGCACCATCAGGTCCGCCTGAAAAACCAATAAATGCAACCGGCTTATTGTTCCATTCTTTATATAAAAGATCTAAAGCATTTTTTAAAACGCCCGGGTAACCAGAATTATACTCAGGCACTAGAATAATATAAGCATCTGCTTGTTTTATTTTATCTGACCATTTTTGAATTATAGGGTCTGTGATTTCTTTGCGACTAGATGGAGAAACAGCATCATCTAAGAATGGTAAGTTAAAATCTTTTAAATCTATCTTTTCTAAAACTACGTCTGTTCTTTTATCAATTAAGCCTTTTAATGCATTATATACTTTCTCTGAAGTTCTACCCTGCCTTGTACTTCCTAATATAATTTGAATTATTGGTTTTTTCGCATCTTCCATTTTAGAATCCTTTGCAAAGCAACTTGGTATTGTAATTAAGATAATTAAAATAAAAACATTAGTTTTAAGCACGATATTCCTTCTGTGTTAATATTGGGATATTTTATAGAAAATAATAAAAAGAGCCAGGTATTTCCTGGCTCTTTATTGTAAATATTAAATATATAATATTATGCTTTATGCGAATTACTTCTTAACTGGTCTGCTGCCTACATTATTTTTCTTACGTGCTTTAAACTTAGTTTTTGCAGCCACTAGATTATTTTTAATTACTTTTGATTTAGCTTTAAGAGCATCATATTGTACTTGAGCTTGCTTAATTGAAGCTTTTATTTGATCTAACGCTAGTTGAGCTTTTTTAATTTCAGCAGCCTTTTTTTCTTTCTCTTTTGAATTAACTGCTGCTTTTAAATCAACTTTTGCCTTAACTAAAGTTTTAATTTTAGTGTTAAGATCTTTTTTTGTTGAAGTTAAGTTTTTAACAGATTTCGCAACTTCTTTAGTTGCATCTAATTCTTGCTTAGCTAATTCAACTACTGTTGTAGCTGCAACTTTTTCATCTGGAGTAGTTGCTTGAGCTTGATCAACTTTAGCATCTTTTACATCTGTTTCTGATTTTGATACTTCTGCATCAGTAGCAACTGCTTCTGTTTCTGAAGCTTTTACTGCATCACCAGAAGCTTGTAAATCTTTATTGTCTTGTGCTATTGTCTCTGGAGTTGTAGATGCATCTAGAGTAGCTATAGCTGAACTATCTACTACCGAAGCTGAAGCTACTACAGGTGTGTCTACAGGCGTAGCCGCTGGCGCATCTGGACTTGTAGTTGTTGTTGAAATAGCCACTGCAACATCAGAACTTGTTGCAGGTGTAGTTGTTGATGAACTTGATGAACTATCAGTACTTGCAGCTGGAGTTGCAGATGATGAATCAGAAGTTGCAACTGTATCATCTGTCATTAAATTACCGGAAACTGCCAATAATGAGACTAACATAGCCAATTTAAATTTTTTCATTTTGTACTCCTTTTTAATTTAAGTATGCCTTACAATAAAGCATTATTAATTCAAGGATAACATATATTGTTTTCTAATTGCAACAAATTTGAAACTATTTTATCTATTTTTGTCCTAGGTGTCAGCCAGATTGAGAATAATTGCTCTATAATAGTGTTTTTTTAAAAAATAGCACAAAATAAGAGCCAGGCTTACCCTGGCTCTTATTATCGATTTAAACTGGTTTCTGTTTTTCTAGATTACCTAAGTATTCAGGCAATTTAACTCCTGACATAGCAGCAACTTCATGTAGAGGTGGTAAAGACTTAATCATATTACTTAAAAAGTCAGCAGTTGAACTCGTATTACCTTTGCCACTATCCCAAACAGTAATTTTATCTATTTTAATGTTTTTGATAGCTTCTGCTTGTAGTTTTACAATTTCATCCAGCTTTTCTACCATCAACATTGTAGCAGCATCTTGTGCATTATTAGAACAAGATTCAACCAACATTCTATAACCATCAGCTTTTGCTTTAAGTATTTTTAAAATACCTTCAGCTTCTGCTTGTTGTAAAGCAAGTATTGCGGCAGCTTGTGCATAAGCATCTATTTTATGTTTTTCAGCTTGAGCATTTGCGTCAATTTCAATTTTTCTTTTTTCAATTTCTTTTGGCACAATTTCTTCAGCTTCTAAACGCTTAATTTCTGCTAAACTTTTAGCCACGTTAATTTCTGCATATGAATTATGCAATGCAACTCTACTGCGTCTATCTGCATCAGCTTCTTGTTCAATTAATTGCGCATTAACATTTGCAATATTAGCTTTAGATTGATTTTCACCTTCAACTGCTTGTGCATTATACACAGCTACTTGAATACGTCTTTCTTTTTCAGCTAACGCTTTACCAATATCACCAAGTTTTTCTTGTTCAGAAACATCAATCTTGGCTTGGTTTAAAGCAGTAGATACAGACTTTCTGCCAATACTTTCTATATAACCTGATTCATCTGTTATATCAGTTATGTTAACGTTTAATAACATTAAACCTATTTTTTTAAGCTCAGGTTCTATGTGCTTTCTTATTTCAAATAAAAAGCGTTCACGATCTTGGTTGATTTCTTCTATTCTCAATGAAGCAACAGTTAATCGCAATTGTCCAACTATTATTTCTGTTGCCATAAGTTCAATTTCTTTTGAAGTTAAAGACAACAATCTTATTGCAGCATTATTCATAGACTCTGGCGTTGTATCTAATGCTACAGTAAAAGTACTTGGAACATTTATACGTATATTCTGTTGTGATAATGCAGACTTAAGAGGAACGTGAATAGCCATAGGAGTCAAATCAAGATATTGATAATCCTGAATTAATGGCCAAACAAAAGTTCCACCGCCATGGTAACATTTAGCAGATTGCTTGCCTGTTAATTTACCAAAGACAACTAAAATCTGGTTAGATGCACATCTGCGATAACAAGTTGCTAAATATGCAAAAGTAAAAAATATGAATAGTGCAAATAACAGTGCACCTAAAATTATGAAATTCATCATAGCTGTACCCTTTCTAAATTTTGATCACTTCAACTATTTCGTGATCTATGACATTTACAATTTTAATAATTGCAAATGATTCTATTGATTTCTGGTTTATCGATTGTGCTAATAATTCTCGTGTTGTTCCATTTATCACCACATTAATTTTGCCTTGCCCGCTTTCTGGAATAGTTTGATATACAATCCCAGTCAATCCAATGCTTTGTTGTATATCAAATACATCACCTTGTGATTCAAAATATAGTGCGCCTTTAAATATAAAAGCTGTAACCAACATTATAATTAAACCTGCAGCACTTGCCATTAAAAATGATTGTACATAGGTCATATTATATTGGTGCATACATGCAAGGCCTACAAGGCCAAACATCATAAAAAAACCGGATATAGAATGCAAAGTAAACAATTTAAATGATGGTATAAAATGGTGATGTGATTCCAAATCAAAATCTGTATCGGCATCATCTATTTCTAATGCTCCACCAAAAACGGTCATGAGCATTCTTAAAACAAATAGCGTTGTACCAACAACTGCACTTGCAAAAAAAATATTATTAGCAAAATTTTGTAAAAAATTAGATATGTAGATTAGCATGATATTCCCTTTCACTGGCTAATATCGATTGAATAAAGTGACGATTCCCTGAAACTTGCCATGCCGCGGATGAAGAAAAAACCCTTAGATTAATATTATATATTCAGAAATGTTAGAACTTTAACTTATACGTTATAATTCTATCCTAAAATAAATTTAAAGCAATGATTTTCAAATGATAAAATTTATGGTAGAATGTATTTATAGTAAAGTAAAAAGTATATTCATACTGAAAGGAACTATCATGAATAACAACTACTCAATATCGCAAGCAACTTCACTATTTATCTCTAAGGTATATGGTTGGATGGCGTTAGGTTTATCAATTACTGGTTTGGTTGCTTTTTATACAGCAAATAGCCCATATATGATTAACTTGCTATTTGGCACACCTGGATTGTTAATGGTTTTAATGCTAGTTAATTTTGCACTTGTAATCAGTTTATCAGCTGCAATTCACAAAATAAGTACAACTACTGCACAAATGGCATTTATTGCTTATTCTGCATTAACTGGTTTAACTTTATCATCTGTTTTCTTAGTTTATACTATGAGCTCAATTGCTGTAGTATTCTTTTTAGCAGCTGCAATGTTTGGTGCTATGGCCTTATATGGTCATTTTACTCAAGCCGATTTGTCAGAAATGGGTAGTGCTTTAACAATGTGCTTATTTGGAATAATATTATCTTCTTTTGTTAATATGTTCTTACAAAATAGTGCATTTGATTACGCTTTAAGCTTTTTTGGTGTAATAGTATTTACACTATTAACAGCTTATGATGCACAAAAAATTAAAATGCTTGCACATGCTGCTTCTACACATGAAGACGCAACAAAATTAAGCATTACCGGTGCATTAACACTGTATCTAGACTTTATAAATTTATTCTTATATTTACTTAAATTTATGGGTAAAAAAAGAGATTAAAATACTCTAGAGAAATTATTGTTCCAATCTGAGGAAATACAATATGAGCATGTTAAAAATGATTGATCCAAAAAAAATACTTTTATTAGTTTTATTTATTCCAACATTAATAATTTCTTCGGAATATTTATATACCGGTAAAAATATTCCTGAAAAAGTTTTTTTAAATCTTTTAGATCAAGTTTTAATAGGCAAAACCGCTTTTAAATCAAAACAAGAAGCCTTAGAAAATAATATTTCTTTTGATGAAAATAATACATTTGAAAGAAAAGAAATTGTCGTTATTCCTTCCGATGGAAAATATATTTATGTAATAATAACAGGCAGCATGCCCGCTCCTCCAGGATTACCATATACTATCGGCTGGGTAACACAGGATCATAATAAAAAATTTCATGCGTTTGAATCGCGAATAATTGGAAAATTACTTAACAATTCAAAAGAAGCATTATTGGAAATAGCGTTAAGTGCTTATAAATGATTATTTTATACTTACTTAAATGTATGGGTAAAAAACGCGATTAATAATAGATTAAAAAAGAATAAGGCCAGGAATTTTTTCCTGGCCTTATTCTTTTTTAATCTTAATGCCTATGCAAGCCTAAGTGGTTTCATAAAACCATGTAAGTTTGATATATATTCAATAGGAATTTTACCAATATATTTTTCATTAGAATCTAATAATTTCCAAATTTGATACCCATCACCTTTTTTTGTGGAATTAAATGGCGTTAAACCATAAAAAGTTTCCACTGCAATTCTTATATTACATATGAGTCTTAAAAATTTTAGATATAAATTTAAAGATGATGTATCGTTACTTTTTATAAATTTATTTAATAAGCTTTTCATAATAATTAAACTAGTAATTCCAAATACTGGCCCCATAAGTTTTATCAAAAAAAATTTTAGTTTTTTATTACTTTCATTATTATAAATTCTATGGTTTGTAGCGCCATAATTTTCAAATCCATTTACCATTATACCTAATAATTTGAATAAATATTGTTGCGCATCACCTATTTTTATAATCTCACCTAAGTTAATATCAATTGGACTGCCATTGAATGTTTTTGCAGTTATAGCATGACCAAGTTCATGAGATATTAATTCAAATTTATCTATAAAACCAATACATGCAGACAAGATCAATTCAGTATAATCTCGTGAATACATACCTCTTTGTTCTGCAGATTTGGTTATTTTATTATAATCCTCTGCAGACATATTTTCTTGAGCAGCATCAATTTGCATTATATTCATGCCCATTATGAAAAATAATATTAATTGTTTTAAAGATTTCATTTCATTACCTACTTTCAATGTTTTGGTAAAAAATATCACATCTTAATAATAATAAACTATTTATATAAATTGTCAAATAGAAACTTTTATCAAGTTTTAACACCTATTAATCTGCCAAATTTTTCATTTTTAGCAATTTAAGGTATATTAAATAATAAATACTACAACATAAAAAGCGATAATTAAACCTATGAACCTTATAAATATAGCCTTAGCAATCTTTGAACTTGAACATGAACTAGAGCGAGAATTAAGATATCGCAAAATAAACTTTGAAAAACATGATCGCTTATACTTTTTAGATCAAAATTATTGCCCGATTTTTGCTCAAGTGACATGGATCAATTGCAAAAAAGAAACTATCGCCTCAATAGGTGATGGAATCAAAAAACTTAAAGCTGCAGGCAGAAACTGGTCTTTATTTACTATAGAAAATCATAGAAGAGCACAATTAATCCAAGAAGGCTTATATAAAATTAAAGATCAACCTATTGAATTCTTAGGCGATTTACCCAAATATCCAATGGGAGGATGGACCCTGCTTGATGCAAATACAATAGTATACTCAACTGAGACAACTTCCCGTTTTGCACTAGGAAAGTGCGAATTTGTTGAAAATAAGACTATTCCACCTTCTCGCGCTTATTTAAAATTGTGGGAATTATTTACCTTGCATTGTAAAACACCTGCTAAAGGCACTCAAGTTATTGATATGGGTTCTTGCCCTGGAGGTTGGAGCTGGGTTTTATCTGAACTTGGGTTAAATGTAGTAAGCGTTGACAAAGCACCTTTAGATCCAAAAATTGCAAAACTCGCCAACATAACTTTTTTGCAAGAAAGCGCATTTGCACTTGACCCTAAATCTTTGCCAAATATTGAATGGTTCTTTTCTGATATAATTTGTTATCCAGAACGCTTGCTTACGCTAATTAAAAAATGGATGCAAGAAAGTAACACTAAAAACTTTGTCTGTACAATAAAATTTCAAGGCGAAGCGGACTTTAAAGTAATAGATGAGTTTTTAAAAATAGATGGTAGTAAAATTATTCACTTATACCATAACAAACATGAAGTTATGTGGTGGTTAACAAAGAAGTATTAATAGAATATGTATTAATACTTCTTTGTTAACCCTTTACAAGTTTATCCTTTTCCAAAAGTTTTTGCGTACATACTTGCAGGCTTAGGAATTATTGAATATGAAATTTTCTTATTTACAAGCCACAATTTTAACCTTTCAGGAATGTCTTCTTTAGAAATTAAAATAAACTCTTTTTGTTGCTCATTTGCAAGGTTTTTTCTTTCTTCAAAATCTCTTTGAATTTCTGCAATTTTTCGATTTTGGTTATCTGACCAATTCCAATGTTTACATTCTATTAATGTTTCATTGGTTTCTATGTCATATTCAAATTTTCTGTTGATTTTTTTGGAAGTGTATACACTTCCAAACCCAATTACTGTTTGACCTTCTTCTGTTAATTGTAATCCCATTAGTAATTCATATGCTGCTCCTATAGCCACTCTCAAATTTCCGGGAGTATTAGTTGAACCTTGTAAAATAATTTTCTTAATAAGATTCTCTGCTCCGGGCTTATCTTTAAATAATTCTATAGCTTTAGCTATACGTTCTTTAGAACCTACTCTATAATCCACGTTATTCAAATTAAACTTCATTTTGTGTTTAATTTTATAAACTTGTAATTCAGCAAATAATTTTGTTTTCTCACTACCTTTGGCTTGCTCCCAATCAGATTGAAGCTTTTCATAGTCTCCATTAGTTTTTAGTTCTGGTTCTTTTTTTATATCTGGTTTTAATATGGATGTTGGCTTTTCTATAATTTTAATCGGCTTAGGATTCAAAAGTGGTGGTTTTATTGGTTTGTTTGTGAATGTTTCATCTGATTTTTTTTCCTCAACTTCTTTCTTTGGCACATCAATGTTTGGTTTTTTTGCTATCATTGCTTGTGTTGCAACTTCTTGCTTAAGTTCTGCAAATGCTTTAATTTCACGTTTTTTTATATTATTCCAGCTTTCAAAAATATTACCTAACTGCTTAATATTTATATCAGTATGATTATTAATATCTTTAGAATCTTTTTCTTTTTCATTTATTTTAAGTGAATTAAGAAGTGCAATTTTTGCTTTAACTTGCTCGAATATTAATGTAAGATTTGATTCGATATTATTAAAAATATTTTCAATCTCCTTTATATCCTTATTTACTACTTCAATAGAATTTACCTTATTATTTGCAGGCTTAGATTGCATTTTTTTAATTGCTAAATCTAAGTACCATAAACCATTTTCAAAATTGGGTTCACTAATTTTTTCTATTGTTACTGAATCTACGTTTTGATTTTCATCAAGTTCTTCTTTATGACTCAAAGCATTCTCTTTAATTTCATCTAGTTCTTTTTTACTTTTATCTTTTGGATCTACAAAAATTTCAAGTTTATCAATATTTTTAACATTTATTTTTTTGAAATTTTCACGAGCATTCTTTACAAGATGCAACACATCCTGAACTTTTTCTTCTAATTCGGGTTTGCTTTGCAATAGGTTGGGTATTTGAGAATTTTCTTTTTTCTCTGTCTGCTTTACTGGTATTGGCATGCTTAATACAGGGTTTACTGGAACATGAGATGTAGGCACACCCAACATATGAATTTTTTCTTCTTTTTCTTCACTAAAATTAGACTGCACCTTATCCATTGCATTATTAGAACCAAATAATATTAAAAATGAGATAAATAGCTTCTTTAATTTATTTTGCATACCCAGCCCCCTTTATACAGCTAAATTGAAATATTATTTATATATTAACACAATAAAATTTCATATTGCAATATAAAAATAATTACTAAATTTACATCTATTGCTTTTTGTACCTTGATTTTAAATTAATTATTACTGGCAAAGCATTTGTTCAAAAATTTAAAATTGAGAAATTTAAAAAAAAAGTTTTCATAATCAATACAAAAAAATAAGATCCGCTTTGAAACGGATCTTATTAATAAATTTATCATTTTTATGAGTTATTACTCTCTTATAGATCAGATACTAGTAAATTGAAAATAGATTCTTCCATCCTTTGATGAAACAACTAAATTAAATTTTTGTCCGTAAAATAGCGAAAATCCTACCTTAGTTGTTACAGTCACCAGACATTCAGTAACCATGCCATGTATAATGCTATCTAATTCTAAGTTTGCTAATTTTGTTGGTGTAAACCAAGTTACTATTAACCCATTTTCAGCAGATATATAATTAGAAATATCGGTAAAAATTCCATCTTTAGTTTTCATATTTAAAAATGATGCTGAGCATGTTCCAGCCTTCTTGTTTGCTGAATTATAAATAGGGGCTCTTCCTGCAAGATAACTAGAAGCTAATGTTAAACTTTTTGTTGATACATTAGATGTTGGGATTGCAATAAAACTTCTTGCAAAATCTGAGACATTCAAATAGTAGGTTAATGTTATTGGTTGCGGCCTAGGCGGATTAACATTGTTAAAACATTTTTTGCCATATATAAATTGTGAATTACTAATTAAACCAATAACTAATAAAAGAAATATTGAATTATTTTTCATCATAAACTACTCACTTTTTAAAACGTTAAACTTTTGAAATTCGTGATAGTTTATACAAAAAATTAAAAGTTAGTCTAGATATATTTACTCAGGGCTATTAATTAATAGCCCTGAGTAAATAATTATTATTTATCTATAAGATCTGTAACCACTTCTTGGATAATAAATGTCATCTTCATAGTAACCTGGACCAGATACTATGTTTGCTGCTGTGTCTGTAGCACCAGTAACTACGTTACCAGCTAATTGACCACTACCTCTAATTACATCACCTAGAAAACCTTGCATTGCTGTAGTTGCAGATGCTAAAAGAACAAAAATTAACATTTTATGAAATATTTTCATAATTACCTCCTTTTTTACGTTAAACTGCTTTCACACCTAAGAAGATTGACTTTTTAAGGTTCAATCTACTTACTCATTCTAATAGTAACAAATCCAAGCCATAAAAAACAAGCTATTAGAATCATTAGTTGACGCATTCTTTCCATGTGAAAACTCGAAAATATTAAATATTACTGTAATTTAGGTGATTTTATGCAAAAAGGAGGTCAGTTTATAAAAAAAGATCTTATGTAAAAAGCTATAGGAAAAAATTTAAAATTAATTATCGTTTCATTTCATAAATTTCTAATAAAACAATCTTTAGATCATCTAATCTATTATGATTATTTTGGTAAATTATCGATTTAACCCTGCTACAAACAATTTCAGAATTTTTAATATCTTCATAACTTACAACAGCTTCTAATAAATCATTAAGCATTTTCTTTAAGTCCTCAATAGCCTGTGAATGCTTTATGAAAAATAATGTGTTAAGTAAATTATTTAAAAGAATTGGCAATCTATTATCTAATACTTCTTTTCGATCACAAGCATCACCTTCAAAAGCTTCTTTTAATAACAATTTAACTTCAAATAAATGATCTAAGGCTTTTCTTGCTTCTTCACTTCTATGATCCATTCTTTGTTGTATTTTATGGTTGCGAACCCAATAAAAACCGTAAACAAAGCCACAAATCGAAGTTATCCCAGCAATTGGACTTACAAAAATTACTAAAGTTTGGAAAAAGGCTAATATTTTATTGAATTTATTCATTCATTCTCCTAGATTTTTATTTTTAAATATTTTAACAGGTATTACTAAAAAGTTAAAATTAAACTATAATTAACACACTTAAATTGAATAGAAAGTAGACTTAGATGAATACATTTTTTGAAAATGATAAAATTGAATTTGTTAAATTAAGACGATCACATTTTTCATATTTAATTAAATGGTTAAATTCTGAACATGTAAAAGAATGGTTTGGAAATTCTACATCCAAACAAATTACTTTGCATGGCATTGAAAAAAAATTAGGACCCCGTATTGATAAAACCGAAAATATTGATTGCTTTATAATTTTTATAAAAAATGAACCTATAGGATATATTCAATTATATAACGCTAGAGAATTTAAACGTGAAGGCTACGAACTTTCTCTAATTGAAAATGAAATTAAAGAAATTCCCAAACTTGCTGCAATAGATTTTTATATTGGCAATACTGAATTTTTAAATAAGGGATATGGGACTGAAATTCTAAAACAATTTTTAATCAAATTCGTCGATAATAATTTCAATGCTTGTATGGTAGATCCCAATATTAATAATATTAGAAGCATTAACTGTTATAAAAAATCAGGGTTTGTGTATATAAAAGATATCTTATTATCAAAAAATTCTTCTAATTCAATATTAATATGGCGCAATCCACAAGAAACTTGTAAGGCCAAATAACATTCTTTTAATTAAAAATTATTATTTAAACGAACATTTTTTATGTTTTTGAAAGAAGAAGGCCAGCTTTTTACGCTGGCCTTCTTTGATTATTTGGTCTTCTTTGATATTATAATTTGCTTTGGATACTTCCAAATGCTTCTTTTTCTAAAGCATTTTTAACCATTCTATGAAAAAATGAAAATTCTTTAGCAGTTTTATCATTCATCTGTTTAGCATCAACGCGCTTTTCAGCTAATGCTGTATATTGATTAAACATTTGTTACGCATCCACTTTGTGGATAGCTACGAAGGGCATACTTCGCATTTTTGTAAACTAATTATATTTTTATAAAAGCTTCATTCATTTTATTAGAATTTAACGAATGATATTGAATATCATTTAAAAGAAATACAATGTTTAAATAGGCAAATGTCGTTTTGTCTTTTGATAATCGAAAAAAAAGGTTACAGCTTTATTTGTAATGTTAGTAGAAGTAGATAAACGTTTGAAATCAGCTACAAAGTCTAAGAAATCAAAGGAAGTAAAAGCTAAGAAAAGTCATTATGATAAAATTATAAATCACAAAAAATTATTTAAACATTCGAGATTTACCATTATGAATGCAATTCTTATAGCCAGATTAAGCATCCAAACTTCAATAGTTTATCATTTAAACAGAATGTATTTTTGCCCAAACATCTATAACTTTTTCTATTTGATTATTGCTATTACATTGTAATATTGCAGTAGTTGTAGCTCTACCAACATTTATGTGCTGCCATTCAAATTGTACTGTTACAGAATTAGTCTCTGTTGAAGGAATTATTAATGCTGTATTTAAGTTTACAGTCCAATCAGCTACGTTTGAATTAGGGGTGTATTCTTTTTCAAAGCCTTTCATTTGAGACAATAATAAATTACGATCATTTGCAAACAAAATTGTACGGTTATCAATCTTAGTTAAGTTTTCAGCAAATAATGTTTTTACTCGAGTATCATCTGATTTTACAGATTTTGCACTTCCAACATCATTAACAAATTTTAAATAATTTTGCGCTACTTCAATTAAATGATTTTTAACTTCTGGAAACTTATAAACTTCTTTTTCTCCAAAGACTTCATTTATTTCTGTTATTAAATCTAGTTCATTATATTTTAAAATAGTTATAACAGTTTCAACTGTATTATCTTTATATTTAATTTCCCAGCTTAAGATATTAGAATTAGTATTCTTATCTATAAATAATTCTAACAATTCCATATACCCTAAACCATAAGTTTTTTTAACATCATTCATCTGTTCTAATAATTGATTACGATCTTTGCATACTAAATTAGAATTAACTACTTTTTTAATATCTGGAGAGAATAAAGATTCAATTTCTTTAGAAAAATTATCTTGATTAGGTATTGCAAAAACTTTTAGAAAATCTAGGTATCTAAGTCCAATAGGTTTTGTTTCCATTTTTAAACTTTCGCTGCATAATAAATTTAATGAAATTAATAACAGAATTATATAAAAATTATATTTTTTAACCATTTTTTCCTAATTTTTTGTATTGGATCATTAAACTTCCTATTACCTAAAAATAATCAAAAAAAAAAGATCAGCTTTTAAACTGATCTTTTTAAATTTATAGAGCCAATATTACTCTAAAAAGAATAAAAATGGCGTCCCTAATGGGATTCGAACCCATGTTTTCACCGTGAAAGGGTGGCGTCCTGGACCGGGCTAGACGATAGGGACATATTATTTCAAGTTAAAATTTGACTAAACCAACCTGATTTAGTACACCATAGATAGACTTTAAGCTAAATATGGTGAGCCGCGTTGGAATCGAACCAACGACCCACAGCTTAAAAGGCTGTTGCTCTACCGACTGAGCTAGCGGCTCATAAAATTTCTAAAAACAATCTAAATAATTGAAAAGATTTTCAATAAAAGAGTTAGTATAGAAAAATATTATACACAGAGCGCATTCCTGTCAAGTAAAATATTAAATATATGTAAATTTATGATAAAATAAGCTTACTTATATAACAATAAATTAAAATTCCTAAAATATCTACTATAGTTGCCAAGAATGGACCCGCTGCAAACGCAGGGTCAATATTAATCTTTTTTAATAATAATGGAATACAGCTGCCAAGCACAACAGAAAGCATTACAATCACCGATAAAGACATAGCCACAACTACACTTGCCAAAATTTTACCATGGGTAAAATAGACTCTTAAAAAGGCAATTAAACCCAACATTGTTGCTAAGCAAAATGCCATAAAAAATTCACGTTTAAAGAATCTGCGAATATTAGAATAGTTAATTTCACCTAAAGCTAAACCTTGAATTGCCAAAGCTGAAGTCTGGCTACTTGTGTTACCGCCTGTACTTACAAGCATAGGTATAAATAAGCCTAAAAAGGAAAAATCTACTAAAGAATGTTCATATGCTTTTAATATAGTACTGGAAAATGACTCAATTAATAATAAGATTGCCAAAATATAACCACGATCAAAAAAATGTTTAAAAAATGGAATTTCAAAATAAGATTTTTTAATTGGAGCCATACCAGAAATTTTATAAATATCTTCTGTAGCTTCCTGTTCAATAATATCCACTAACGTTGTACTTGGAATAACTCCCAAGAAAATCTCATTATCACCTACTACAGGCACAGTCACCAAGCTATAGTGCATCATTTGTTTTGCTATCTCTTCTTGATCTTCATCTACCGATACCACTAGTTCATTTTGCCTTAAAATATTTGCTAACTTTGTTTTAGGGCTTTTAAGTAATAGATCTTCTAACTGTATATGGCCTACTAATCTATTATCTTTATCTGTTACATAAATTTGCTGATGTAAATCTTTACTTGGTCTCACACGTTGTAAAATATTAATACTTTGTTCAATTGTAAAATATTCCCTAAATGTTACCACGTAAGGATCCATGATCCCCCCTGCTGATTCAGGGCTAAATTTCATTAAAGAAAGTACTTTTTCTCTATCTTTTTTATGTAAAAGCTCAAAATAATCTTTTATTTCTTCATCTGATAAGTAATCAAAAAGATCTGTTAGTTCTTCGATTGATATACTTTCTAATAGCAGACCTTTTTCATCTTCTTTAGTAAATGATAATGTAAATGCCTTCATTGAATCTGAAAGATAGTCAAAAGTTGATGCCTTGATTTTTTCTGGCAAGCCAACGAACAATGCTTTAAAATCTTCTTTATCTATGTTAGTAAAAAAGGTAGCTAAATCTGCAGGGTGAATTTTTAGCAATTCATTCCAAAGCTCGATTCCTAGAGCTGAATCCTTATTAATTATAGTCTCTATGTTGTTTTCTATTTGATTAAATATCTTCTGTGGAATCATGAATTACTTCCTAGGGTCATAGTTTAAGTAAATACCTGCTTAAATACACTATAATTTAAATCTACTTAATTGTTAATTAAAAGGTTAAGATATTGTAATTTTAGATCAGAAAAACAAATATAACCTACAAATTTATGAAAAATTATTTCTTAAACCAATAGGTTATATATTAAACTATGAGAAATTATGAATTATTTCTTATAAAACACATTCTTAAAATTTATTTTTAGTCTTTTTGTAAAACTTACAGGGTGCTGAATTGAACAGCTCATAACTGCTTGGGTTTTATCTTCGTAAGACAGGTTATAAATTGAAGATTTTATAATATTAATTGCATCTGAAGTTAGAACTCGATTTTTATCACAAATACCTAAAAGTATCATTTCTTGTATTGCTTCATCGTGTTTTTTACCCATTGCAATTCGCTGGCGATTCATCCCGTATCTTGTTTTTTCATTATTAAATTTAACAGGCATTTGTATGTAAAAACTATTATCTGGAATATTAGAAACTCTTCTGCCCTTAAAAACAATTCCAGCATATTCAATTGGGCTATTGTTTTTTGCACTATTAGACAAATCAGCTAAGGTTTTATACATGCTATCTTTATATAAGTGTTGAACAAATTCCCAGACTTTATCGATAGAATCCTGAGAAACGTCAATACCATTTCTTAAAATCACACCTTGTGCACTGAAAACTAGCAGCAAACTTAGTAATAATTTTTTAATCACGCCACCCCCTAAAATAGTTAATATATACATATATTATTAACTCTACCGATAATCTTTGGATTCACAACAGCCCTATTTTTGGTGACTTTACCCTGAGGCAAAAAGTTAACTTTGACTAAAAATACCCCCTCCAATACACTATAAATATACTTAATTGTTAAATAAAAAGGTGAATATGTTTAAGAAAATAATCCTATCTATAGCATTTGGTTTTGTTTTTTTTAATTATCCGGTAAATAATATTAAAAAAATAAGAAAATTAGATCAAAAAGATATGGGTAATTTGATATACTACCTAGATTTGGCATATAGAGACAATTTCCAAAGAGGATTTACTGTAGATGGACTACCAAAGCATTCTTTAAATTTTAGTGGGATTTCAGAAAAAGTAATTTGTATAGGCCAGGATATATGCTTTAAGGTTAGAAAAGAATCTTGGAAATGCAAAATTGAAGCCCAGCAATTGAGATGTACACTTATTGCTGGTGGATTCAGAAGATACATTCGATTTATAAGAGAAATATATAAAACCAAATTCGGAGTTGAATGTTCAATAAAATAATATTTTCACTAGCTATTATTTCTGTTTTTAACTGCAATGCAATGGATTCTGTTGAATCACGTGTTGCCGAAATACACAAAACCAGAGAAGAAGTTTTAGAAAAATTAAATCTTGACCCTGTTATGAAGGGTGTTAGAAAGTTGAATTGCAACGAAATTTCAGATTTATACTTTGCAATGCAAAGAATACAAAACGCTTTGATTGGTGGTAAATATGAAAGATCTAAACAAATTAAACACATCATAAAAATTAGTAAAATAAAAATAACTAAATTTATTAAATATTTTATAAAATTAATAAAAAATTCTGATACAGATCCAGATGAGTATGCTTTTTGGAGCATTTGGTCTTCTATAATGAACGTAATTGAAAATGAAAAGGAACAAATTATAATACAAGAACGTAAAAATATTATGGAAGATATTAGAAAATTAGATCCTAAGAAAATAGAACTTTTACTTGGCTATATGGAAGAAATTAAAGAATGTTATTCTTATCATGAATTAGAAAAACCTAATTATAGTGACTTAATAGTTAATTCTATTGCTGACCATACAATAGCTAAATTGGTTATTAAGTTAGGAAAAAGCGCAGTACATGACCAACTGCAAGAGTGTAGCAATCTTGGTATTTGGCTGTCCTTAAAGGAACAAATAAAAGAAATAGAAACTATTTATAACACAATTTTAAGTGAACAAAAATTATTAGCCGCCTTAACAACTTTCAGGGAAACCTATGTTTAAAAAAATATATTTAAGAATTTTCATAACCTTAATTTCATTCTTTAATTGCCAAGCGAATACTCTAGATGATATTGCTAGATTAAACAATGCAGAAAAAGCAATCCTGATTAGAACTTTGGATGAAATAGTTGAATCTTTAAATGCAAGATCATATGAAAATGAAAGGAATTGGCAATATAAATTAGATAATAAATTGCAATCTTGGCATCAAGAATTAAAATACACTGATAATAAAATTTTATTGATAATTTCGAATGTAATTACTAGCGCAATAAGTGAAGCTGAAGTAACTCTTGAAAACTCTCCAGTTAGAACTTTAGATTTTTACAATCGGTCACTTAAAATGATCCTATCAAATTCAATATTAGCAACAATCGATTACATACAATTATTACCGAACGCTAAAGACATTAATGCAAAATAATTTTACCTTTACAGTAGATATACAAGATAATGAAACTAGATTAGATAAATTTGTTTCAAAACATTGCCCGCAATTTTCGCGCTCCTTTGTGCAGAAATTAATTGATGACAGTTACGTCTTGGTTAACAACAAAGTTATCACAAAATCAGGATATGATTTAAAAACAGGATATGCAGTAACTGTAAACATGCCTAAAAAACAGACTGTTCTTGAAAAAGAAGAATTAGTCAAAAATTCAGGAATTGAGCTTTTGCATGAACATGAAGACTTTTTAGTAATATATAAACCTGCAGGTATCTTAACACACGGCAATCCTGAAAAAAGTGAAATACAACTTAATAACACACTTAGTGTTGTGGACTGGTTAGAAGTTAATTACCCAGAGATTTTTACCCTACAACCAGGGTCAGAGAGATCTGGCATAGTACACAGATTAGATTTTTTAACATCTGGAATCATGTTAATTGCAAGAAATAACAAATCATTAGAAACATTTTTACAAATGTTTAAAGACAGAGAAATTAAAAAAACTTATTGGGCAATTGTTAAAGGCCAAGCCCCCCAAGAAGGCATTATTAATTTTCCTATTGTTTTAAAACCTGGCACATTAAAAAGAATGTGTGTTAAAAAAGATGATTTTATACGTGATCAACAAGAAGCAAGAACTGAATATAAGAATTTAGAACACTTAAGTGATATGAGTTTAGTTGAAGTGAATCTAATAACTGGCAGAACACATCAAATACGTGTACATTTTGCAGCAATTGGCCACCCTGTTATCGGCGATGAACTTTATGGAAAAGTATCTAAATTAATTAATAGACAAGCACTGCATGCTTATTCTTTAGAATTTAAATATGCAGGACAAGTTTTTGTATTTAAAAAAGATTTGCCTGAAGACATGAAACTGTTATTGAATTAAAATTTCCAGCGCATTTCAACTTCACCTGATAAATTGCCAACCTCATCTTGAACACCACGCAGAACTACGTCATCAGTTAATGAATAATCAACTTCAACTCTTGCTTGTTCAAATGTTGTAAAATTATTTTGAATGCTGGCACTTAACCTATCATTTACTTCAATATCTAAAGTAGCAGTTAAGCCTTTACCTCCTAAAGCATCATGAAATGCGGGAATAAATCTTACATGCTTGAATGGTAATAATATTTGTGAAAAATGTTTTTTTAATTTCTCTTGATATTGCGCTGAACCTAAAACCATATTTTTAATATTTTCTGACAACAATGCAGGTATTACCAAGTTTAAAGAACTTTCTGAACCAATTAATAAAAGTGAAATTATCTGCTCTTCTTTAAGCGTTGGATTAGATTCCAATAAAATATGTGGGTTTTGCGCTGAACCCATTGCCTGCAATGTTATTGCATAACCTTTTATTTTATTTTTAGCGATTATATTAATTATTGGATCATCTATTTGGCCTGGTAAAAACTTAATATTTGCATTCGTTATTTTTAAGGCTTTATATGGGAAAATAATTTCGCCATCTATTAAATTAATATCGCCTTGAAGATCTATCTGCTTTTCTTTTACTACTTTAAGATCTAAATTAATTAAACTTTTAAAAAAAGCAGTTTTTATTTTTATTGCTGATTTAGTAAATAAAGAAACATTAATATTAATATCATCTATCAAGCTCTTTTGTTTAATATTTGATTCTTCAGGTCTTGTCTGGTTAAATATACTTTTTCTAAAGTCAGGTGAAAATATATTGTCTTTAATTTCTGATTTGTCTAAGCCTATATTTCCGGTGATAGCTATATTTTTATCTACTTCTTTTTGGACCAATAATCTACCTGTAATGTTAGTTAAAAAAATATTTTCCCAATTAATAAAAAAGTTTTTAATAACTAAAGGAAAATGCACAAACTTAATTATTTGAAAAGTATCATCGAAAATAATTGTTAGTTGTTTACATTCCAGTTGACCCTTATAAAAATTAATTAACAAATCTTGTATAATAATTTTTTTTTCTTTTATATTTAAGTCAATTTTACCGGCAATATTGTTTATAACATTATGAATTTCGGGGATAACTAAGTTAGCATTACGCATCTTTATAACGCCATTAAAACCTGTATGAGTACAATTACCGTCTAGTTCTAATTTACCATCACCTAAAAACAATTGCTTATTTGCAGATACACTAAAACAATTAATATAATTAGACAGCCAATTTTTTATATTATTGCAGTTAAAAATCGCGTTAATGTTATTTACCTGTTTTATATCTGAGACTATATTTAAGCATTCATTTTTTTTATTATCAGTTAACAAAAATTTATCTATTTTAAAATAAGGCTGCAAACACACTTTAAGATCAATTTCTTGATCATCTAGATTGCTATTTATATCTAAAAATTGTGTGGACCCCTTAATTTGACCACGTGATTTAAGTTGTTGGTTTAACACTGTGCTAAATAAATTATAATTAAATTCTCCTGAATATTCTAGTTTGTGATTGAATAATAAAGAGAGAAATAAAGAGTTGGGACTGTTAGCGCCTAATTCATTCTTAAAAACCAAATTACCCACTTTTGATTCTAAATCAAAATTAAGTTCACCCAATAGTTTAAGTTTATCTTTTTTATCTATAATAATATTGCTATTAATAGCATTTAAATTTTTATTAAAATTTATTTTTATATCATCTAATATTACTGAACCTGACTTATCTTGTAATTTTTTTACTTTGCATACGCCCTTAAAATTTTGCAGGTTATTAATATCTAAATTTGCATCTAATTGAAAATCAGCCTCGAGCCCATAATTTAATTGTAAAATCTTTTGGAAAGTAGAAATAGGTGAGCGCAAACTTAAACTTAATTTTTGTTCTGTTTCTTTTATACCAGACATTAAAAGATTAATAATTGATTTACCATCTATAGTAGAAAACCGAATTAAACACTCATCTGCATCACTTTGCCATTTGCCAACAAAAAAACATTTATTTTCATGCATGCTTAAATGATTTAATTCGATAAGCCCGTCTAAAGAAAAATTTTTAATTGCGCCGCTATAAAGAATACCCAGATGAACCAAGCCGGAAATATTATTACAATATTGAACATTTTTGCATATAATTGAACCACCATTGAGATAAATTCTATTCTGTAAAATTTTATCTATTTCTGTAGTTTGGCAATCGTATCTTATTTGAAATTTAAAATCTAAATCTTTATCTTCCATAATAAAATTAGATTTATTTAATTTTAAATCATTAATTATTACTGGAATTGGTTGGTCATTGCCTGAAAATAATAATTTCTGGAAATGTGGACCTATTAACAAATCACCATTTCTTGCTTGTGTATAAGCCTCGAGATTATCTATCACTATTTTGGGCTGTATACATTTTGTAAATAAAATATCTATCCATGATATAGATACTGATATCTTCTTACAATGCCAATACCAATCTGAAGTGTTTTGCAAAGGCTTAACTTGCACCTTCTCTATTTTTACAAAGGGAAAGAAAATATTTATATGCGTTACCTTAAAATCAATATCAGCACTTAATGATGTGTTCATAAATGCTTTTATATGCTTTGATATTGTCTCTTTTAATTGCCTTTCATATTGCAGCAAATAAAGCGAAATAATTATCCCAATTGATAGCCCGAATATAATTTTTAATAAAATTGAAAAAACTTTCATTATTTAATAGTAAGATATTAACACTTTATCTTCAATCAAAACGTAAAAATACCCTTAATTTTGCTATCTGAAAACTTATTGATCTGAAGTTATTGACTTTATGACAACGAATGCTTTAAACTTAAATATAATTAGTAATATTAATAAAGGAAAAATATGAAATATATTAAAGAAATTTTTGTTTTTGTACTGTTTTTAGGAATAATACCTTCTTTAAATGCTGCTTATGAGTATGTACCTTTTGTGCTTAAATTGGAACAAGTACAAATAAATCCTGAAATTTATTCAGAGTTGGTTAAAATACTAAGTCCGGAACAAGTAAATGCATTTAATTCTGGAAATATTAATACTAAATATAAAATTCTATATCAAAAATTAGGTGGTTTTGCTGCAAATCTATCGAAAGAACAGCAAAATGAAGAAATTGATAATTTAGTTCCTGAATTTGCACAAATGGCTGAAAATCTAAAAAGCACAGGACTCTTAAGCTCTGCACAAAAAGAGAATTTAGATACTGCTTTAAATT
>JARLHJ010000011.1 GCA_031292305.1 Candidatus Babeliales bacterium | reverse complement strand
TTATTAGTTTTATTAGATCTTATTAATAAAAATTATGAGCAAGATATTAAAAAAACACAAACGGATGTTTATGATTTTTTAACTAATTCTTTCACACCAATAATGCAAGATATTACAAAATTAAGAGCAGAGTTGGGAAAAGTATTAAAGAAAAAATTAACTAAAAATTCTACTGATAGGCTGCAAAGAAAAATTGAACAAGATATTAAAACCCAGATTCAAATGACTTCTTCTGCAAGGATGCAAAGAGGGAATCCTGACTTATTAAGTCACAATAATATGGCTAGCTCAATGAGGCCAGCTTCAATTCAAGTTGATGATGAAGAGGAAGAAATAGAAGTTGATACTGCACAATTCAGAGGTTCGAGCTCAAGTAGTATTCCAGCACGACCTTATAGAAACGTACAGCAACAAAGTACTCCAATTTCAGTTCCTAACAACAATGCAGTTATATGCCAAATGTTGATTGATCAAGCTAAAAAAGATGCAGAAACAGAAATGACAATTAAAACATTGAAAAATGAAATTGAATTCTATAGTTCGCAAAATAAATTGTGGCAAGGAGCATTAGCTATTTTGTCTTTATACAACTTAGGTAGATTTACATTGAATAAAGTGCAAGAGAATCCTAGATATGGTGTATTGCTAATATCATCTATAATAGCGATTTATAAATATTACCCTTTGTTGGTTAAAGCTTATAAATATGCTCAAACGCAAAAGAAAAAAAACAACGGTTAATATTTTATTCTATATAACTAAGAAGGGAGGATTATATTCCTCCCTTCTTTAATTTATATTATTCTAAGCCGCTTTATTTTTAGCAGCTGCAGCTTCAGCTTTATTATGTTCAACTTCTTGCAATCTTTGTTCAAAATCTTGCTTTGTCTGTAATGCAGCATCTAATTCTTTTTGAGCAGCAACTTCATGAGAAGTTCCTCTTGCAGCTTCTAGTTTTGCTTTTGCAACTTCTATTTTTTGATTAAATCGTTCAGCAATTCTTTCTTTAATATTAGTAGCTTTTGCAGGAACATATGCCTTACCACTTTGTAATGCTTCATACTCTGCTTTTGCATTTATTGCTTCATCTAAGACTGCTTCTGCCTTTTTTCTTGCTACATAATATTTTAATGTCTTTGGAATTGCATTATATGCATGTTTTGCAGTTTCAATATTTTTTTCTAATGTAGCTATTTTTTTAGCTTTAGCAGCCGCTGCATGTTCTTTCAATTTGGCTTTCGCATCAACTGGCGAGACTACAGGTGCTCCTATTGGCGGCGCAGCGGGTGCTCCCGGAGGTGCTACAGGCGCTTCCGGAAATGTTCCCATAGGCGGAGCCATCGGTGGTGTTGCTGGAACTGTCCCCATAGGGGGAGCGATTGGTACTGAAGATGGTACAGAGCTTAATTTAGCTGTAACTTGACTGGCAGATAGACCTTGTTTTATTAAATAATCACCAATAAATCCGAAGTTTGCGGCATCACCATTAGGCTGCTGCCATGCTGTAGATAATGTTTTTAAAGCAGCGGGGTTTTTTGCATTTGCTTGTTCTGCAAGAGCTTCATAACTTGGTGTGCCCGGTTGATTAAATAAAACCGTCTGGGCTTGAATATTTACTAATATGCTTATTAAGCATAAAAACAACATTAATTTTTTCATTTTGACTCCTTTTTTTACGTTAAAATCATTTCACCATTTCTTCCAGTTTGTCCGAGGAGCTATTCAATTTTCTTAAAGCTCGGTCTCTAAAAAGTTTTTTATGATCAGTTAAATCAAGCATAAATTCTGATAATCTGGATTCAGCATCTTTAAATTTGTGACCATGTTTATTCACTAATTCTAATTCTGCTAATTGTTTAACATACCCATTAACTTTGGCTTGTTGATCTGCCGTTAATGCCTTGAAATAAGCATTGTTCAAATAATTGTCTAGATTAGTATGAGCAAATTTGACAGTATCCTGAGCAGCAGGGCCTGCCGGTTTTGCAGCAGGAATAATAGGTTTTGCAGCAGGAATTACAGTTGGTTTAGGAACAACAACTGGCGCCGGAACGCTTGAAGGCCCCCATTCATCTTCATCATTATCCTCATCTTTAGGGTTTGTTAAATCTTTATAATCCTCTTCATATTCCCAAAATAGTGAATGGGAAGAGTGTAAATGTTTATTCTTAGCACGAATTCCATTATTGAAGTGTAAATTTTTTAAAAGATCGTTAACGCCGAAAGTTAGGCTGTTAATAAGTCCATCAATTTCTTCCTTGTTAAAAGTTTTATGAGCAATGATATTTTTTATTTGGTTTATGTATGTTTCTAATAACTTATTTTGACTTGGGTTGATACCCGAAGAGATAAAATTTTTAGCTAAAAGTTCTAACTTTTCTAATTTTATCTCCGTTTCATTCTTAATTTTTGTCGGTGTTACGGGCTTATTGTGTTGTTTAATTTCATCGAATAAATTTAAAGCGGGTTTGCCATGAACTGGAACATTAGCTGCAATAGCATTAGTTTTAGCTGTAACTTGACTGGCAGATAGACCTTGTTTTATTAAATAATCACCTATAAATGGGTATTTTGCCGCATCGCCATCGGGCTGCCATGCTGCAGATAATGTTTTTAAAGCAGCAGGGTTTTTTTCATTTGCTTCCAGTGCAAGATCTTCAAAACTAACTGTACCTGGTTGCTTAAATAGCACCGTATGCCCTTGAATACTTATGAATATGTTAATTATTAAACATACAAACATTATTTTCTTCATACCCTACCCTCTTTTTTTAATATGCCTAAATCTAATTTATCTAAGTATAAAGCATTTTATTTCACATTTGCAATACTTTAGCCTGATATGTTTTGATTTTATGACAAGGTGTGGGTGTTCAGGGTTAGAGGTATTAATTTTAGCAATAAAAAAAGGGCGCTTTAAAAACGCCCTTTTAAATTTTGTAAGTGTAATTTAGTTATATAGCAAAATTATCAGTGTCAATAATTTGTATTGCAATAACATCAGATACTTTTTGAGTTGCTTTTGACAAATTTTCTGAACCGATTTGATAAATTTGGCTATTGATAATAGATTTTGATGCATTATCCCAATGTTGGCTAGCTGAATCTTTTATAGATTGTAAGCTATTAGCTGCCAATTGATAAGCTTTTAAACCCGCAATAGAAGTTGAGATATTATTCCCAACTTCTATTACATTAGATGCAAAATCCGATGTAGTGACCTTAGATGCGAATTCCGATGCTTGTTCTTTTAAAGTTTCTTTATTTCTTAAAGCATATATAGCTGTTGCTATTAAAGCTGCTACACCTGCATATTTAGCAATTTTTAGAGTTTTATTCGGTTTGTCCGGATGATTGTTTAAATAATTTGTCCATGCAATTTTTTCCATTTTAACTTTTTCAAGTGCTTCTTCTTTTAAGCTTAAGAGCTCTTTATATGTTAATCTAAACAACTTTTTTGCCTGTAAACTTAATTGGTTGCCCGGTAAATAAATTTGTTTATAAAGGTAGATTAATGCCCCGCGATCATTTTCAAATGCGCGATCCAATGTGCGATCAGTGCTTGAATGAGGCTCCAGTAAAATTATGTTGCGTTCAATTTCATCTAAATTTGAAAGAAGAATCTTAGCGCTGTTTTCAGAATATCTTGTACGTAATATATTAGCATGACACGCATGTCTATTGATTAAATGTTCCCAACTTGTTTTACCTGTTATTGGCAGGCCTGAAACACCATAAGCTGATTGAAAAATTATTGCTGTTACAAGTAGTAATGAAAAGAATTTCATATTATGCCCCTGAGTAGTATTTGTTTTTAGCTATAGTTTCTACTTGAACTGATTGTAACATAATATAATTTTAATAACAAACGGGGGGGGGGAAAGGGTTTGATAAATTTTATAGTTCAAAAATAAAAGGGAGATGCATAAAGCATCCCCCTTAAGAAGTTAATTACGGATTATTATTGAGCTGGAAATCCAGGGATTATTGAAGAATCCGGACCTTCCATTAAAGCCTTGATAGGATCAAAAGCTGGAACTTCAGCTATAACTGGAGCTACTGCTTCAACAACTGCTGGAGCAACTACTTCTGCTACTGCAGGAGCTAATACTTCAACAACTGCTGGAGCAACTGCTTGAGTTACTACAGGAGCTAAAACTTCTGCTGCTTGTTCAACAACTTCTTCAGCTATTTCAGGATAAGCTTCATTAATCATGCTTGCTTGCGTAACTGCATCATATAATGCTTCTGAGCCAGGTAGCTCGTCTGCTTTGAATAAGTTAGATACTTTTGCATAAACAGAAGAAGCACCATTAGAGATCGCTTGTCCTGCTCTTGTGTTAGCAAGGTATGAACCAGCTTTCACAGCATTAGTAGAAACAAACTTACCAGCTTTAGTGTTAGCTAAGTATGAACCAGCTACAGGAGCTTGTTCTTTTATATAAGAACCAGCTTTTAAAGCACCATTTTTTAATGTTTCTTTGTTAGTATAAGCTAAGCCAGCTGTTCCAACTACTGTTGCTGTACCAAATGCAACTTGTGCTGGATGTTTAACTGTATAATCTTTAGCAGCTACAACACCGTTACCAACTGCTTTAACTCCGTTAACTACGCCATTGCCAGTTGCTTTTACGCCACTAACAATTGCTGAAGGAGTAGCAACTATGCCATTACCAACTGCTTTAGCGCCTTTAACTATGCCATTGCCAGTTGCTTTAGCACCATTAACAATTGCAGCAGGAGTTGCTTTAGCGCCGCTAACAATTGCTGAAGGTGTAGCGACTATGCCATTACCAACTGCTTTAGCACCATTAACTACGCCATTACCAGTTGCTTTAGCACCACTAACAATTGCTGAAGGAGTTGCAACTATGCCGTTACCAACTGCTTTAGCGCCTTTAACGATTGCTGAAGGAGTAGCTAGTACGCCATCTTTAACAGCAACTGCACCATTAACTACATTAACTGCGCAATTAACTGCACCATTTTGGATTGATTCGCGGTTTGTATAAGCTAAACCAGTTACACCAACAGCTGTTGTTGCACCAAATCCAACTTGAGCTGGGTTTGCTACTACATAAGCTTTTGCATAAGAAGAGGCTTCAGATAATTTTGTAGCCATTGCAGAAGCAATTTCTTTTGCTTTAGCAGGGTTCTTGTAAACTAATGCCATACCAGTTAAGGCTGCTGCGCCAGTTACTGTTTTCCCTTTATGGTTCCATAAAGCTTTTCCAGTAGCAGTAGCCGCTGAAGCTATATTTGCTGCTGCTTTATTAGCTTTATTTATTGCCTGGCCTGAGTAACTGAATTCGTTTTTAGTATATTGAACTATTGCTTTAAGTTCAGCAAGGTGACCTTTAAGTACAGTGAAAGCGATTTCTTGATCTTTTGCAGTTAACTCTACATATCTAGCAGTTTTACCAACTAATACTGGCATAACTGAATCATATGCAGCTTGCTTAAGACGATCGCTTGTTTTACCTAAATAAGCTTCAACTTCTTTAATTGTATTTAAAAGAGCTGTGAAGCTTGATTTGTCTTTTTTGCCTTTATATGCTTCGTTACATTCTGCTGCAAATCTATTACCTAAATTTGCCCATTCTTGTGCATATAATGGTAGACCTGACTTAACAACTTTTGAAGTAGCAGGTTTGCTGCTGCTTGAAATTGAAGTCGTCTCTAGAGCAGATGCTGAACCTACTATAGATAATAATAGTAATATTGATAAATGTTTCATATTTAGAACCTCCGTTTAATTAACACTTTAATTGACTACTTGTAACTGATTATAGCACATAGAAAACTTAATGCAAGCACAAAGCGCTAAAATAAATTCATTTAGTAATCAATTTCGTGTTTCCAGGTTCAAGAAAGTGTTGATTTGAGGGTGTTTTATTAAAAAAGTGATAGTTTTTGGGTTAAAACAATTAAAATAAATTATTTCTAATTAAGTATTTTTCTGCTTTCATTGCAGCTTCGTAACCGGACCCGCAAGCTGTTGGCACCTGGTGGTCAGAATTATTGGTCGCATCTCCAACTGCAAAAATCCCAGGAATAGATGTTTCTGTATGATTGTGAACCTTAATGCTATTTCTTGAATCTAATTCTATCTTATTTTTGAATATATCAGTTGCAGGTACCCAATTGGTTGCTATAAAAATTGCATCAGAGGGTATAATGCTTTCTTGGTCTGTTTTGGTATTAATTATTCTTACACCTGTAGCTTCTTTTTCATTGCCAAGTATTTCTAAAGCTATTGAGTTGTTTATTACTTTAATATTTGAGTTTTTAAGCACTGGCTTTAATAGAGAACTAGGGCCTTTTAATTTTTCTCGTTTATTTATAATTGTTAGATTATTAGTAAATTTGCTTAAAATAAGGGCTTCTCGTAATGCTGAATAATCTCCACCTATTAAGGTTATATTTTTGTCCTTAAACAATGGGCCATCACAGGTTGCGCATAAGGCAACGCCTTTATTTTCATATTCATCTTCACCTGGGCAATTCAATTTTGTTTTTTTGGCGCCTGTCGCTATTATCACACTATTTGCCAATATTATTTCATTATCTTTTGTCCATAAGGTAAAAGGTTTACTAGAAAAATCTACTCTAACTATAGGGCCTTTTATAAACCTTGCCCCTAGCTGTTCTGCCTGGTTATGCATATTATCAGCCAAATCACTACCAAGAATAGGTGCTACTCCAGGCATATTTTCTATAAGGCTTGCTTTGGTCAATTGTCCTGGTTCACCTTCTATTACTAAAGGGTTTAATTCTGCTCTTCCTGCATAAATTGCGGCAGCTAGCCCACTCGGACCCCCTCCAATAATAACAATATTATTTACTTGCGAACCATTAATATCAAGCACAGCGCTCAATATTAATAGTACTATATATACTTTAAACCTGGTTAACATACTTTTCCTTTTTTATTCTTTATCTATATAATACTATTTGTAAATTAACAAAAGCAATAGATTTGCTTTAAGCTTAAAATTTAAAATGTAAAAAATTATTCTTTTTGGTAAACTTATAAAGCAAGTCTAATAAAAATTACTTTTAAGGGTAAAAATGGAAATAAAAAAAATTGGTATGTGCACAATTACAGTATCTGACTTAGAAGAATCTAAGAAGTTTTTTGTAAATACGCTTGGTTTAAAGACCAGTTCAGAAAACGCAGAATTCGGCTGGTTAGAGTTAACTGGTTCTCAGGGTGGCAATCTTTTAGGGCTTGGCCAAGAATCAGAAGAAGGTTTTCAAGCTGGTGGCAATGCTATAGTTAGCTTTGTAGTTGATAACTTAGATAAAGCTATATTGGAATTGGAATCTAAGGGCGTTGAATTTTTAACTGATGTTATGGAAATACCAGGCGAAGTTAAATTAACTGTGTTTACAGACCCTGATGAAAATCAGTTCTTTTTGGTTCAAGAACTTAAGTAATTATTTGGTTAAAGTCGATAATAAACAATCGGCTTTAACCGCCTTCTTTGCTATATTCTAATAGGTATGTTGTCACTTGAGTATTATTGTAAGCTTCAATTATTAATAATATTATTTTTCTATTGATCTGTTTTTATTTCTTCAAATTCACATATAGGTAAATCTGTTTGGTCATAATTAATTGAAGCGCCCACATGCGTATATGGGTAGCAATTATTTGGGCACTGTAATTGTAACGTTGGTAAATTTTGTGTTAAAAGCGAAAATTGTTGTTGAGGGCTAATTATTTGATTAGCATCTAAAACACCTGGCAATTCAATAGGAGTTTTACACATTTCGCCCTTTGAAGAGCAAACGCACGCGGTTTTTATCGGGAAAAGTTTTAAAGGAATAAAAATTAAAAATAATAAAAATATATTTTTCATATGATAACCTTTAGATTAGAATCATGTCCTATTTAAAGGTTATCATATAGATATTATCAAAATCAATTAATTCTTGTTAGATATGAATTTTAAGAATGTAGTTAATCTGTTTAAAGATTCATCTTTTCCAAAGGCTACCAGCATTTCATAAATGCCAGGGCTAGTAATCGTGCCAGTTAGAGCTAATCTAATAGGCTGTGCCATGTTAGGGAACTTGATATTAAGTTCTTTAACCAGACTTTTTATCATGGTAGTTAAATCATTTAAGTTCCATTCTGTTGCCTTAAGCTTCTCTATTAACTGTGTTAAATACTGGCAAGTTTCTGGTGTTACAAATTGTTCTAAGCCATTAGCTTCATATTCAGATGGAGCTTGGTCTAAAGTTATTATTATCTGAGCTAAATCAGATAAAACTTTGAATTTATCTTTATATAGATTAATTAATATAAGAATTTGTTCATGTTTTAATAATGATAATTTAGTTTCAAATTCAGGGTCGATATTTAATTTAATTAATTCTAAAATTTCGGTATTGGTCTTTTTATGTAAATAAAGGCCATTCATCCATTCAAGTTTAGTTACATCAAATACAGCGCCTGCTTTATGTACATGTGCAAAAGAGAAAGCTTCTACAAGTTCATTTAAACTAAATATTTCACGTTCGTCGCCAGGGTTCCATCCTAATAAAGCAACAAAATTAACTAATGCTTCAGGCAAGAAACCTTTTTTGCGATAATCTTCAACAGCTACATCGCCTTGTCTTTTGCTTAATTTAGATCTATCAGGGTTTAATAATAATGGTAAGTGCGCAAATTCAGGTGCATGCCAGCCAAAATATTCATATAATAATAAATGTTTTGGAGTACTAGGCAACCATTCTTCGCCGCGTATTACATGGCTGATTTCCATTAATTTATCATCAACTACTACAGCTAAGTGATAAGTTGGGAATCCATCAGACTTTAATATTATTTGATCATCAATATTTTTGTATGCAATAGTTATTTTGCCTCGAATCAAATCATTAAAGGTTATTTCACCTGTTAATGGAACTTTCATGCGAACAACAAATGGTTCTGATTTAGTTTTTTCTAAGGCAATAATAGGATCTATGTTTCTGCAATGTCTGTCATAAGCAGGAGGTAATTTTTGTGCAATCTGTTTTTGGCGAAGTTGATCTAATCTTTCAGATGAGCAAAAACAATAATATGCATGTTTTTCTGAAATAAGTTGTTCTGTATATTTTTTATATAAATCTAATCTTTGTGATTGAATATATGGTCCAAAAGACCCTTCTTTGCCTGGACCTTCATCAAAAGTTATGCCTGCCCAGTTTAATGTATTTATTAAATTATCAACAGCACCTTGGACATTGCGAGCTTGATCAGTGTCTTCTATGCGCAATAAAAATGCACCATTGTGCTTTTTTGCATATAAATAACTATATAATGCAGTGCGTAATCCACCAATGTGTAAAAAGCCTGTTGGAGAAGGCGCAAATCTTGTTCTTATAATGTTATTCTTTTTTTCTTGCACAAGCGCCCCTTATAATTGTAAGTTATCAAATTGATAATATTGATTTTACTATACATAATTTTGAAGTCTAGTATCTTAGTGTTATTTTAAATAAAAAAAGGCTCGGGAGATAGTAATGAATAAGTGCTTAAAGATTAATCTTATGATTCAAGATGCACAAGGTTTGTTAGAGAGTTTTGTCCAAAAAAATGCTAAAAAATATAAAATCGAAGGCACTGCATTATTGTCTGATAACATGATTAAGATAATAGCTTGTGGAAACTCTGCCCAATTAGACGAGTTTGTCGATTCTTTATATAAAGGATATAAAGATGTTCAACCGTCTTTAGTTGAGGTTGAACCTTTTTTAAAAGATAAAGATTATCGAGGTATTTTTAGAATAATAGAATAAATTTGTTATTAGCTTGGATTTATTTTATTTATTAATTTATCTATAAAAAGAATCGTAGATACGCAATTAATTATTATTATTGACGCTTTTTTAATCTCAATTCCATTGCCTATGGTACGATAAACCATGTAAGCTGCTAAGCTTTTAATAAGTACTGAACTTAATAAATTAGACATACGTTTAATTATTATTGCAGATTCGCGATTAAAGGCAGTAGATACTGAGTCATTCACTATTTTATCAATATTAGTAGTAAGGTTGTTAATTATTTCGTTAATATTATGTGTAGGGTTTAAAACCTGAAGTCCACTTTGCAAATTGGTAGTAACAGCATTACCGGTATTGGATAATACAGTGCCTGTATTTGCTACAACTGACGAAAACGAAGAAGCTATGCCTGTGCCCATTCTATTCCATACTGATGGAGAATTAGATTCAGCCATTTGATGATCTTCTGGTATAGCAGGTAAGTTATTATCACTTGCTGGCCAACTTGGGAGTAATCCGCTAAATCCTGAAAAAACTGAAGATGCTTCAGCGTTACTTGAAGAACTTGCGTTATCTTGAGCATTACCTGAATCTTGTCCTATCATAATAGGGCTTGAGTTTGAACTGCTAGAATCCATACCTATTAAATTACCCATAAATACCAATGAAATTAACAATAAATTTCTTCTTAACATAATTACCCCTATAAGCTAAATAGTTAAGTGCAAGTAATATTAAATATAGAAAATTTAGGATAAAAGTCAAGCTTATTATTTTCTACTTGCAATAAAAAGTGATTATGATAATATAAGAGTATATAAAGTAATTTTATAGCGTTAATGAGGGGTTGTGATGATTATTAAAAAATTTATGATTGTTTTTGCTGTTTTTTTCTTAAGTTTGCATCATTCAAGTGAAATGCATGCTGGGATTAAAGTAATGCGATCAGAAATTGAAACAATGCAAGAATTAGCTAAGTTATCTCCAGATTCTTTTAAATCTGTAGATAAAAATGGCAATACTCATCTTCATAGAAAAATATTAGCAGCAGAAAATAAATTTATATTAGATATGGCACAAAACTTAGATAGTGCAATTTTTAAAATTATGGATGTGCACAATAAAGATGGTTATACCCCATTACATTTGATTGTCTTGCAAATTATAAATAAAAATAACTATTTAAGCATGGCTGTTTTAAAAAAATTAATAGAAAAAGGCTTAATTGTAAATGCACAAGCTAGAAATTTAATACAGCAACAACCAAGTTTAACAACAATTTTGCATATGGCAGCAAATAAAGGTTTAGATTTCTTAGTAAGTATTTTACTAGAAAAAGGTGCAGATAGAGGTGCTACAAATTTTTTAGGATATACACCACTTCATATTGCAGCGTTATATGGACGTATAAAATCACTAATATTATTAATAAATGATGAAACTAAGAATTTAACAGATAAAAATGGACGTAACGCATTGTTTATGGCAGCAGGTGCGGGTCGATTTGATTCATTAAACGAATTAATAAAACACAAAGTTGATATTGATAAACAAGATATACAAAATTACACAGCATTACATTATGTTATACAGCATGATGAATTATTACCTGCTTTACATATATTATTAGAAAATGGAGCAAATACTCGGTTAAAAGATGATCATGGTCGTACAGCTGAGGAATATGCAAAAGAATTTAATAAATTAGAAGCTTTAGCAATTTTAAAAAAGCATAAAAATAGTCAAGCGCTACATATTACAATTAATAGTAAGCAATCTAATATAAATAAAATAAAACGCATTACAGAATTATTACAAGATGGCGTAGATATTGAGTTTAAAAATACGCAAGGTCAAACGCCATTACAAAGCTGTTTAGCTGCAGATAATGCACGTTTAGTAGAATTCTTTAGAACTCAAGGTGCTCAAGATATAAGCATTGCAGCTTTTACAGATGTATCGCAAACTAGCTCAACTGCTTCTTCTTCTGGTCCAGTTTCAAACTCTTCATCATTTGATGATTTAAGTAGTTTGCCAGCAAAAACAAAAGAAGAGATAGAAGAATTAAATAGACAATTATTTGAGGTTTTATCAGATGAATCAAAAACGGAAAAACAGGTATTAAAAAAGGTTGAAGAGCTTATTCAAGAAGGTGCTCAAATAAATTCTGTAGATCAAAAAGATCAAATGATTATGACCCCCTTGCTTTTGATGGCAAGCAGAGGATTTGAATCCGTAATTGATTTATTATTAATGAATGGTGCTGATATTAAAGCAAGCAACGCTTTATTGGATACAGTATTACATATAGTTTGTGAATCTCAAAGGGTAACATCAATAGGTTTAATGCGAAAATTATTAAAAGGATATAATGGCAATTCTGGAGCTGACTTAGAGGCCGCTAATAGTGATCGATATACTCCATTATTAAGTCTTTTAGTCGGAAATAATCCAAGTCTTGCAAAAGTTAAAATATTAGTAGAAGAATATTATGCAAATATTAACATAAAGATCGAAGATAAGAATATTATCGAAATAGTTGAAGATAGAATTAATGGCTTAGAAATGTTTGATAAATCATCAGAAAGAATAGATGAATTGTATAGCATTCAAGAATATTTTATTCTTAAATTTAAACAGCAAGCACAAAGCAGTTCTTCATTGCCTTCAATAAATGTAGAAGAATTAAATAGTCAGCTGTTTTCAGTTTTGTGGTATGGTCCAAAAAATGAAAAACAAGTTTACCAAAAAGTTAGAATTTTACTTTTAAAAGGTGCGCAAGTTAATATTAATGATGGTAGTCAATTATTAAATACTCCATTACATTGCGCAGCTATTACAGGTTTTAAATCTGTAATTAAGTTATTATTAGACCATAAAGCTAATATTAATGCGCTAAATAAAATAGAAATGAATCCTTTATTATTTGTTTTTCTAGATGATAATTTTAATCCTGATCTAGAGTATATAAAATATTTAGTGGAAACTTGTGGATCTAGAATCGATATTATATTCGAGAATAAAAATATTATTGAATTTATTAAAGCAAAAATTAAATTGTTAAAAGAACGTGGCAAAAAACGGAATATAATAGATCAATTAAGTAGCATTAAGAATTATTTTGAAAAAATACTTAATGGCCGAGCCCTAAGCATGGCAGCTAGTGCAAGTAGTAATTCTAACATTGTTATTATTAACACTGAAATGGATATACAGTTATTAGAAGCATCGCAATCAGGTGATCTTCAAAAAGTTATAAATGCGTTACAACACGGTGCAAATATAAATACAAGAACAAAAGATGAAAATAACTTTTCAGCATTAGATTTAGCTGCAAAGTATAATCATATTGATGTGATTAAAGAATTATTAAAATCTATGATTTTTATTGATCTAAATGAAGAATCTGTATGTGGAAATACCTTAAATTTAGCTGTCAATAGATTTATGTGGAAACGTGATAATTTTGAGTCAATAAAGTTGTTATTTGATTCAGGTTTATCTGTTAATACTCCTAATCAATCTGGAAAGTCCGCATTTAATAACGCAATAACATGGTATCTAGTAGAAATAGTCAATTTGTTTTTACCAAAAGTTGATTTTACATTAGAGCATCATAAAAATATATTAGACGGTTTGAAGTTACAAATAAGTCAATATACTCAAAAAATAAATGATGGTTCTTTAAGTGATGAGAGTAAAGCAGCATTTAAAGCCAAAAAGCAAGATTTAATATGTGTGTCATTAGCCATAGCAAAACATCAAAGAAATTTAAAATAATTTAATTAGGGGTTATTATGAAAAAATTTATAACAATACTATTATTTTTGTTTAGTATTAATTTACAAAGTGCAGAAGTTGATTTGCAATTCACAAATTTCTTAAATGAATACCAGCAGTATAGTATCAATTATTTTTTTGATCAGCTAATTTATGTTGCCTGTTGTAAATATACAACATCTGATGCAAATAAAATTATAGCTGAGGCTAATAAGATTTATTCTTCTGATAAAAATCAGATAATAGATTTAATATCATTTTTAGAATCTTTAGAAACAAACGAATTTTATAAAATCCCTGCAAAACAAGCAAATACAATTATAAAATTAGGCTTGTTTAAAATGGAAAAAAAACAAAATGAAGAGCTAGTGCCTGCAGAATGCAAACCACCTTTAAAAGTTGATATATCAAATATCTATGAATCTTCGCTAGATCAATATACTCCACATAAAGCTCAAATTACTCACTTGAATGAGGATTATTCAGATAATGAAGATGAATTAGATGATCTTCAATTATATGATTCAGAGACTGATAACGACGGTTATGAATTAGTTCTCCCGCCAACATTAAGTTTACAAAGTGTTAGATCTAGTAATGAACAGGCTAGTAGAGCTCAGCAGGCACAATTAGAGAAACCACAATTAATAAAAAAAGCTATAGATTCGTTAGATGATGCTTACGATAAAATGCAAGATTCAGAGTTATTAAGTGATATTATTGATCAAATATCTATGAATAATATAAATGTAAACCAAGAGGAACTAAAAGGTTTAACATTACTGCTTGGAGATTTAAAACCAAATGTTGCTGTGGGTATTGGATTACATATAGATAAGGCAATAGGATATTTAAATCAAATTATTGATAAGAGCTAAATTTATATTTATAAGGATGGTATGAAGCGATTTATAAAAGTGATATTTTTTTTGCTATTTGCTACTAAGCTGCAAAGTGCGGAAATGAAGCCTATTTTTACTAATTTTATAAATTGTGATCAATTAAATGTTTTAATAGATCAATTAGTAGATATAGCTGGCTTGGAAGGTTCAATAGAAAAGGTTGAAAAGATTTTATTAATGTTTTATAAAATCTACTCTTCAGATAAAGAACAGATAAATTTATTAGTAACTTTTCTACAAGTTCTAGAAAATGATGAACCTTACAAATCATCTGCACAATATGCAAAAAGAATTATAGAAGACGGGTTGCGTAATATGCATAATGAAAAAAATAAATATAGTCTGAGTTGCGGTTCTAAAAAAGCTAAGGCAGATAACCTAGATCTTTCTGATCCCATTCCTGGTTCTATTAAATTTTTAGAATTATTATTACAAAAAATTGATACTGCAAACGAATTATCTTTAATTCGTCAAATAATTTTAAATTTAACCAGTAATACTTTAACCAAAGAATATTTAAAAGACATTACTTTTGAGCTAGCATTTAGTGCTCAATTTTCAAATGAAGATCTAATTAATTTAGGTTTAATTTACCAAGCATTATTTGTAAAAACAAAAAAAGAGATGATTAACAAGGTAATGGATGGTTTAATAAAATTGCAAGAAAAGAACCCAGATTTAACAGAATTGGTTGAAGGAATAAGAGATTCATTAAACTCAAACCAAGAAGACGAATGGGAAGGTTTAAGATCAGTTCTTATTGATATAAGAGCACAAGTTGAAGATAGTTCAACCAAACAAGTTATAGATGAAGTTATACGTTGCTTTGGAGAAGTTATTAAAAATTATTCTAATCCTGAGGGTAGATAGAGAATTTAAAAAATAAATAAGAATAATTTTAATTTAGAAATTTTAAGTTATTCTAGAGAATATGAATTATTATGGATTGTATTCTTTGGAAAGTTCTAATGCTTAGATCGCTATTTCATTTTCTTTTTCTAATATTCTTCTTTAATTTATTCCTTGCAGATGAAATAATAATTGATTTCAATACAGACACTGATTTTCAACAGATTGATCAATTAATAAAAAAGCCTTTTCTATTGCAAGAAATATCATATAAATCTGACACGCCGTTTGAAGTAGATGAATTTGATTATTTAACCGGCCTAAAAAATAGACGAATAACATCTGCAATAGATGTAAAAAATGCCATACATTATCTAAAATTAAAAAATAGATTTGAATCAGTAAAAATTAGTTTACAAGATAAAAAATTGAATTTTGATTTGATAAATTTATGGCAAATTAAAAAAGTTATGATTCATGGCGTATCATTTGGGAAAAATAGTTATCACTACAAATATATACTAGAGCCAGGTGATGTTTTTGATGAACAAAAGCATCTGCATTCTATTGAAAAAATTAAAGAGCTGTTGCATGCAAACGGCTATTTAAACGCGCAGATTATACCCAAATTAACTTATAATATTATTGATAAATCCATACAAGTGGATTTAACTATAAAAAAAGAAAAAAAATTTTTAATAAATGCTACTGAATTTATTTTTCCAGATTTGTGTGAAGCGAATACCTTTCAAGCAAAAATAAAAAAAATATTTTTATTCAAATTCCTAAAGCACAAATATGTTGAAAAAGATTTATACAAAAATTTAAAAAAACTAAAAACATATTTATTAAATCAAAATTATCCATTTTGCCAGGTTAGATATAATAAAGATATAAATTATGCAGATTCTACTGTAAAACTTTTCTTAGAAATTAATTTAGGCGAAAAAATAAGATTAGAATTTAATGGCAATAAATATTTTTATCAAGATCAATTAAATAATCATATTTTATCATTAGGTTATCCAATAGATTTGCCTAAAGAAGCCTTAGAATATGAATTAATTAAATATTATAAAATACACGGCTTTGAAGATGCAAAAGTGGATATTATTAGGCGAGATTTTATTTTTTATATAAATATTATAGAAGGTAAAAAATATATAAAAGAGCCTATCGCTGTCAAAACGGATCAAATTCCAAACCCGATTCAAAGCCCAGTTGTTAAAAAGCAAAAGAAGTTTGGTAAAATTGTGCTAGCCGGGAATTCAAACTTGCCTTTTAATAAAGTAATTAAAGAAATAAAAATTACTGAAGGAGACATATATAAACGTGAGCAGTTACAAGATGCGTTTAAAAAATTAAATAAGCTTGAAATTTTTGAAGCGATTAATTTTAATGAGTCCACACAAGATGATTTCTGTTGTAATAAACCCATAATAATTAAACTACTTTCAGATGATGATAATGAATTTAGACTTCGCGCAGGTATATTACAATTTAGTTATGATTTTAATATTTTAAAACTTTGGTCATATAAACTAGGCGCTTCTTTATTGACAAAGAACAAACTAATGGAAGGTGACCGTATAATTTTTGATTCAGACTTTACACGCTTTTATCAAAAAGCTGTTTTGTCTTACAAAACTCCATGGTTCTTTGACTTTCCAGTAACCAGTCTTTTTCAATTTTATTATAATAATTATTACCAGCCTTTGTTTTATAGAATGTTTAAAGATAATTTGTTTAAAATTAATGAACAGGGCGTTTCTGCAAATTTTTTGAGCCGAGATACTAAATATTATAATTTAGGTTTTAATTTTGGATTAGAAAGATTAAAAATTTCTCAGTTATCAATGGATAGCGCAAGAGCAATAAGATTTACAGATAGATTAGTAGACAAATTTATACCATATTTTTTTGCAGAACCTACCTTAATAATAGAAAAAATTGATAATAGATTAAATCCATCAAATGGATTTTCATTATCACTAAACTTGCAAGCGATGAAATCTTTTAAATATGACAATTCGTTTTTAAAATTTCTCCTAGAACAATCGATCTATTTGCCGGTTTTTAATACTAACATCTTTGCACTAAGGTTTAGATTTGGGCATATTTTTATTAAAGACTTTGAACTGCTATTTCCTTCAGAAAGATTCTATCTTGGTGGTCCAACTTCTATGCGTAGCTATCAACCTGATTTTTCTCCACCGTATGGCTTTTTAACCCGCTGTAAGTGTGCGCCTAAAAATAGTGATTGTAAAACATGCAAAGTTCTAAATGTCCCTCAAGGTGGCAACACAATGGCCAATTTAAATTTAGAATTACGAATGCCAATTGCTTACATTAAAAACTTGAGCTTTGTTGTCTTTGACGATCTTGGATCCCTTTCTAACCCATTTAGTGAATGGGACAAAAATTTACTTAACGCAATCGGCTTTGGTATAAGATATAATACCCCGATTGGCCCATTTAGATTTGATATAGGCTTTAGGGGCAAAGACTTTAAAAATGATTCCTTCTTTGCCTGGTACCTTACTCTAGGCCAAGCTTTTTAAAACTCTTAAATTTTTTGTTATCTTTTGTATCCAAAAGCACTCTGTAAAGTTGTTTTCTCATAAAGTTTTGGTAAAAAGTATGTTCAAACTCTTGTTTTTAAGCCGCTTTTTTGTTTATAATTACAATTAGAGTAAGAATTTGGTTTTCTCTCTTTTAATAGAAAGAAGATTTTATGTGATTTTAGTACAAAAAAATAGGGAGGTTTTATGAAGAATGTATTTAAAAAAATGAAGATGTTATCGAGGTTAATGACGCTATTAGCAATTTTTTTGTGTATCAATATAAAAGGTAATGATGGTAGCTGGTTGGTAGCTGCTAAAAATTATTATCATCAAGTAAAGGCAAATTACAATTACCATGATAAATCTTTAGACATTGCAAATGAGCATTATAATAAAAAAGAATATACCCAGGCTTTTAATACGTATAAGGGTATAGAAGGTGCTTTATCATCTAAATTGAAATCTGGGAATCATTTTGAAAACTCTGAAATCGATGAATTAATAACGGTGCAATTTTATATAGCAGATATGCTTTATCGTGGTATGGGTGTGAAAAAAAATTACAAAGAAGCTGTTCTCTATTTTAAAAAATCTATACACACATATAACATTTCTGCTTATGCAGACAATGCCTTTTTGGCGGCTTCTTATTTAAGCCTTGGTGATATTTATTATTATGGGGGATTTGGCATTGAGACTAATTATGAAACGGCTGACTATTATTATCAAGGCCTTTTTGAACATCCGCATGCTTTTTTTGAAAATAAAGATGAAAAATATGCTGAATTAAAGATTGCAAACATTAATAAAATTTTATCATATCAAGATATAATAAATAATGATAAATCTACTTCTAAAGATAAAATAATAGCTCAATTAAACTTGGCAGATTTTTATTATAAAAATCATGAGATGCAAAAGGCTATGAAGTTATATGAAAGCATTGAACATAATAATGATGCAACTTCTGAACAAAAGCAGCATGCTAAAACAGAACTTAAGTATATTTTTGAAGAAGCAATCGGATAAATGATAAAAAATGTTTGTTAAAAAAAATTGAACAATATAAAACCAATACCCTCAGATCAATGCATTGATCTGAGGGGTAATAAATTAAAGAGTTATATTTTGTTTTATTTTAATTTGTAAATCATCCAAAGCTTCACTGCGTGTACGTCCTTTACCGGAAATGTTTGGATAGTAATCCGATATAATATTAATAAATCCATCTTTATCTAAGAAAAATTCTTTGGAATTGAAAGTAACCTGACTAGCGCAATGATTGCGGTAATTTTCTAGCATATTAGTCCTATAATGTTAAAATTAATTAAAATGCTGTTCCTAAGCTATTTGAATCTGTTATTCCTCCCATATTTTAATATTTATCATTTTAATCTGCACGAGTCTAAAGGTTGGAATTAAGTAATCAAGTTTTAGCTCAAAAATAATAGATAAGTTTGCAAAATAACGTGCCCGCACCCTTCGACAGGGCGAGCGGGACAAATTAAGATTTTAGAGTAAATGCGGAAAATGTTCTTAGATCACCTGATTTTCTTTATAATCTGAATAGTCAATATGATAAAACTTATTTAATGCAATCGGCTTTGGAATTAGGTATAGAACGCCAATGGGGCCATTTTGATTCGATATCGGGTTCAGGGGCAAGGACTTTAAAAACGATTCCTTCTTTGCCTGGTACCTTACTCTAGGCCTGGCTTTTTAAAATTCTTTGATTTATATATAAAATTCTTTATATTCAGACTATATTATCACAGTAAAAAAAGCTTTAATCACAGGATATTTACAATGAGTCATCATCATCACAGTGAAAATGAAGTTTCACACACAGAACACGAACGTAATCATACAATGTACCAGGAATTGGCATGCCATTTGCCTTATGCCGTCTTTTCTGTTGCATTTAGTTTAATAGTTTTAAGTTTATTGACCTTTATAGGGGTTGGTAAAAATCCATCAGAATTAAGATGTATTTGGGATCAACTTTTTCATAATTTCCACTTTGTACATATAGTTTTTGCAAGTATTGGTACTTTGATCACTTTCTTTAGATTTTCTAATAATGTTTTAAAAGGCGTTATAGTAGGTTTTTTTAGTGCTTCAACTTTTTGTATATTATCTGATATTGTAATACCATACATTGGTGGAGTAATATTAGGTGTGCCAATGACATTACACGTTTGCTTTACTAGCGAATTAAAAAATGTTTTACCTTTCTTATTGGTAGGCTTATTTACAGGAGTGGTAATGCGTTCGCATAGTGCTCAAGATAAAAGTTATTTTAGTCTTTGGTCACACTTTACACATATATTTGTAAGTTCATTAGCTTCAAGTTTTTACATGGTTTCCCATGGGTTTCATAACTGGGAAAGCCAAATTGGTTATGTATTTTTAGTATTGATATTATCAGTAGTAATTCCTTGTACGCTTTCTGATGTGGTAGTACCTTTGTTCTTTGCAAGGTCAGATAAAGGCAAAAAAAATGAGAAGCATTAAATTAGTTAATATAAAAAAAAGCTTTAATGGCGAAGTTATTTTAGAGCATTTTAATTTAACAATTCCGTCAGGTAAATTTTTTGTAATTTTAGGGCCCAGCGGGAGTGGTAAAACTACATTATTACGTTTGATTGGCGGCTTTGAAACCGTTGATGAAGGCAAAATTTATTTAGATGATGTAGATATAACCAATGTGCCTATAAACAAAAGAAAAATTAACACAGTTTTTCAAAACTATGCATTATTCCCTCATTTAGATGTATTTGAAAATATTGCTTATAGTTTAAGATTAAAAAAATTAGATAACTCAACTATCGAAACTAAAGTTAATAAAGTTATAAAAATTGTGCATTTAGAAAAGCATATGAATAAAAGTATAAATCAACTTTCGGGCGGTCAAAAACAACGTGTTGCATTAGCACGTGCCATTATTAATGAGCCTGATGTTTTGCTTTTAGATGAGCCTATTTCTGCTTTAGATGTTAAATTAAGAGAGCAGATGTTATTAGAACTTATTGAACTTCAAAAAGAATTACAAACTACGTTTGTTTACATTACACATGATCAGACAGAAGCATTAACAATTGCAGATCAAATGATTATTATGAACGAAGACGGGGAAATTGCACAATTGGGAACTCCTAAAGAGATATATGAATTTCCGGTTTCTTCTTTTGTTGCTAAATTTATAGGTCTTGCAAATATTTTTAAAGGTGTATTTAAAAAACATAATGGACAAGAGACTGTTGAAGTGCCTGGATTAGGGATATTTCAGGTTGCTGCGGGTCCTGATAAGCCTTGGGCAATTGATGGAAAAGAAATTTTAATGAGTATAAGACCTGAAAAGATTGATGTTTTTAAAAGTATACCTGAAACTGCAAGTAACTTTGAAAATCATCTGGTTGGTAAGATTGTCTCTATTATTTATCAAGGCAGATCTACTCAGTTTAGTGTTACACTTTTGAATAATGAAACTATACAAGTTTTTGAGCAAAATGATGAACACATTGAAAAAGAAGTAATTAAACTTGGCGATATTGTAAATTTATATTGGAAAAAAAACAACGAAGTATTATTAGAGAAGTAATGCAAAAAATAAAACAAATTTTTTCTGAAGAATTTTCTTTTTTTATAATAGTGCCAGCATTTCTTTGGCAAATAATGTTTTTATGGGCACCTATTATTTTTATTTTATGCCTGGGTTTTTTAAGCTCAGATTCTACTCATTTTACAGCTGATCATTATAAAGCAATTTTAAATTATACTCATTTGAAAGTAATATTAAGGTCTTTGGTTACGGCGGTTTTTAATACCTTTTTATGTTTATTGCTTGCTTATCCAGTTTCATATTATTTAGTTTTTAGGGCTAAAAATTGGAAAAATTTTCTATTGTTTTTTTTGACCTTGCCGCTATGGGTCAATTTTCTTATACAGGTTTATTCTTGGTTCTTTTTATTAGAACATCACGGGCTTATTAATCAATTATTAATGTTTCTGGGGTTAATAAATAGTCCATTGCATATGGTTAATAATAGTTTTGCAATATTATTGGTGATGTTACATGTTTATTTGCCATTTATGATTATGCCTCTTTATAATGCTTTAGAAAAAATTGATTATAGCTTAATAGAAGCTTCGGCAGATTTAGGTGCAAGTAAATGGAAAACTTTTGCGCGTATTACTTGGCCTTTATCAATTCCTGGAGTTTACTTAGGATTCTTTTTAGTCTTTGTAATGTCTTTTGGAGAAGTTGCAATTCCAATGTTATTAGGTGGAAACAAAAAATTATATGTAGGTAATTTAATTTCAGAATATTTTTTAGGCGCGAAAAATATTCATAGGGGCTCTGCATTTACTTTACTCAGTGGCCTTTCTTTAGCTTTATTTCTGTTGGCCTTGTACTATATAATTAATAAAAAAGTTTTAAAAAAGCTAAGAGTGCATTAAATGAGAAACAATATTAAAAATCTGATTTTACCCGGCGTGGTTGGTTTAATTTATTTATTTTTATATCTACCAATTATTATTTTGGTGGTTTTTTCTTTTAATCAGCAAGGTAATATTTATAGTTGGAATGGTTTCACATTGCATTGGTATCGTGAACTGTTTCAATCTAAAGAGATTTGGTTAGCTTTTATAAATTCATTAATTATAGCAATTTCTGCAGTGATCCTAAGTTTAATTTTAGGCATATTTGCCGTATGGGGTTTAAGAAAATCTACACGGCCTTATATTTCCATTTTTTATAGCACGATGCTTATTCCGGATGTAGTTATTGCAGTTGGATTATTAGTTTTTTTTGGGTTTTTTTTAGTGCCCTTAAGTTTGAATAGTTTAATTGTGGCACATACACTTTTAGGGTTAGGCTTTGTTGTTCCTATAATTAATGCAAGAATGTTAGAGTTAGAAGAACAGGTAGTGGAAGCATCATTAGATCTAGGGGCTACAGAATGGCAAACATTTGTTAAAATAGTTTTGCCTTTTTTAAGACCTGCAATAATAACTGCTGCCTTATCTGTTTTTATATTTTCGTTAGATGATTTTTTATTTTGTTTTTTTTGTGCCAGTTCATCCTTTCAAACATTACCAATATATATATTTGCAATGATTCGTTCAGGAGCTTCACCCGTTATAAATGCATTATCAACTCTAATTTTGGTATTAAGTAGTTTATTGGTGTTATTTTTCTCATTAATAAAAATAAAATCTGTGAGCCGAAAAATATGATTAATTCAAAAATAATATTTAAAAGAACGTTTATTGTATTTTTTTGGGTATCATTAATTTTTATCTTTTTATATTTCCCTGCGGTTAAAGATTTTTTTGGGATGGATAAAAGTATAAATATCTTAGTTTGGCCAGACATTATAGATGTTCAAGTAATCTCAGAATTTGAAAAACAAACAGGTATTAGAGTAAATATAAATTATTACGAAAATAATGAAGAGTTGTTTGCTAAATTAGATGTAACAAAAGGGCAAGGTTACGATTTAATTACAATAACAGATGTAGGTGTTGAGCATTTAAGAAAGAAAAATTTATTAAAAAAATTAGATAAAACAAAATTGAAGTTCATAGATGAGATTGACCCTCATTTTTTAGGGCATTATTTTGATTCAAAAAACGAATATTCAGTTCCATATAATTGGGATATTTATGGTGTTGGAATAAATCTTAAATATTTTGATAAAACACCTGAAAAAAGTTGGGATTTAATTTTTAATCCAAAGTATAAAGATATTAAGATTACAATGTTAGATGATGCTTATGATGTTATATTATTATCAGCTATGTATTTATATGGAGATATTGAATCAATAGATAAGCAAAAGCTTGAAGAAATACAAAAGCTTCTAATTCAACAAAAATCTCGTGTAGAAGTTTATGATACTTTACGTGTTGATTATTTTTTGAAATCGGGAATTTGTCCTGCAGTAGTTTCACAGAGTGCATATATTTACCGTGCCATTAAAGATACCAAAGGTCTTGCTTTTGTGCTTCCCAAAGAAGGTACATTTATGATTATTGAATCTTTAGTCATTCCTGAAGTTAGCAAAAAGGCAGATTTGGTTTATGAATTTATTAACTTTTTATATAATGAAAATCAAATTCGTGATTTATTTGAAAAATTCGGATATTTACCGACCTTGAAGAAAATTCTTTATTCGCTAGACTTAGATTATATAGGTGGCTTAGATTTATTATTAGATCCTGAAAATTTCAAAAAATATTTCTTTTTAAAACGTCTAATCTCTCCAGATGAAGTTAGCCAATTATGGATTAATGTCAGATCAAGTTAAATTGAATTATATAGGGAATTAACAATGAATATTTTCAGTAAAGCTATTTTTATTTTGTGTTCTCTACTCTTAATAAATTCAAATGCGGCAGAATTACCACCTGAAAAAAGATCTCAGATAGAGAAAAAAATAATATATCATTTAAAAAATTTGGAATTTAAAAAAAAACAAAGTATTTGTTGTCATATAACTCAAGTATTAGTTTCTAAAGATGAAACAGCTTGTGAGTATTATAAACAATTAACTGAAAGAAAAGCCCAGTTAGAGAAAGTAAGCGATACTTTGTCCAGATTGAGTGAACATGGTACTCAAGAAGAGTACATAGAATATCATACTGTAAAAAAGGAAATTATAGGCGTTGTAAATGGGCTTAATATAAATTTAAAAGGTTATTTGCCAGAAGATCAAACAAAAGAAAAATTAGATGAATTTATAATAAAGCATATTAGATCAATTAATGACCAAGACATACGAAGAATAGATCTTATTTATTTTACTAATAATGAATTTGTGCCTTTACCAAACACATTTAATAAAAATTGTACCTCTATGGAGGCTTCTGAAGAATCTGTTGAAAAAAAAATAAAACAATGTCGAGAAAAAATTACTCAAGAAAAAAAGAAGTTTGAAACCTGGGAATCTGAGAATCAGATTAATAATGGTGGAGATCACTCAGAATATACGCAGAAATATGCGCAATATCAAAAACTGAAACTGCAACTAGAATCCCAACTGACAGGTTTACAACAAGAATTAAAATCGATCAAAGAAGCTAAGGCCTCTTAATAATAAGTAATAATAAAAAATAAATTAATCATTATTAAGATTTTCTAAACTATTTCCTTGAAAAAGCATTGCATGTTGTTGTTCTTCAATGTCACCTTCTGGATTTACGAGAGACCATTCAATATCTTCTTCTTGTCCCGGTCTTTTTTCTGCATTAAAATATGCTAAATATTCTAAATTTTTTTGTTTCATTGTGTTTTCGTAATCTTCATCAGATAAGTTTTGCGCTAAAACAGATATACAATCGTTATAGAGCCAATCTTGTTCTTCTTCTTGAGGTTCTGCAGGTGATTTAGCATATAGATTATAAGCTTCATTACAGCAACTTGCTGCATGGAATGTTGCCTTATCTAATTGGTCATTACTTCCTTGAGAAAGAGTTTTGAATGATTCAGTTTCTAGACATGCTTTATTTGCGTGTATTTGAACCTGGTACCCAGTGACTAATATTATTAGAGCTAATTTATTAAAAAATTTCATCATTTTTCCTTTATTTTTAAATATTTATCTAATTTTAAGTATATAAAATCAAACCCTTAAGAATCAACAATTTGAATATTTTTATTTTTTTAAAATTTAAATACTTGCAATGTGGTGGGTAGATGTGGTAAGCTAAAGTCTGAATTATAGGAGGCTTTATGCGTTTTTTAGTCTTTCACCCGCTTTTATTAATTATTATAGTTTTGTGTTCTGATGCACAAGCCGCAGATGCTTGTGCCTCATCTTCTGTAAGTATTGAACAACCAAAAAATTTTGAAGAAGTATTAGCTTTTGCTAATACTTTATTAGAACAATTAAAAGAGAGTAAAATTAAAGAAAGCACTCAATTAATAAATATGGTACTTCCAATTACAATTCAGAAAGAAGATAAAGAGTCTAAATGTTATGCAAGTTTATTACTTGCTAAATACTTTACGTATAAGAATGATTTAAATTTAGCAAAATACTATGCAAGATTAGCAGTAGCCGGTGGTGGTAATATAACGACAGAGGCAATATCAATTTTAAAAGATATTAATAAAGAACTTGATTCTAATTACAAGCCAACATTGAAACAAGAACAACTTATTGGTCACAAATGGAAATTGGCAAAGAAAAATAATTGTGGGGATAATCCAAATTATAAATTAGCGCGAAGATTTGCCCAAGAAGTCGTTGATTTTTATAGTCAGAAATCTATGAGTGGTGATGACGAGACAAAGGTAATTTTAGTAGGTGCTCAAAAACTTATTTCAGAAATTGAATCTATGTCCAGTGAACCTAAAATAAACAAAAAATTTAAAAAACTAAGTTATGATTTAAATGCTTTAAAAATTGAATTGGCGAGGTTAAATGAACGAGAATTTGAATTAAAGCAAAAAATAGAAGAGTTGCAACAAGATGGTTCTGTTCATTTATCCGATTTGCCTTATCGACTTGCTAAAGTACAACAAAAACAAGCTGAAATAAAAGAATTGTTAAAAATATAGGCTGCATTGTTAAAAATATTTTTAGATGATAAAATTATTGAAAATAACTTTTATTATTTAGGAATAATTATGCATACAAAGTTAATTGCAATTTATTTAGTTAATTTCTTTTTTTTAACAACTATAAACGCCCGTGAATTAGATAAATTGAACTCTAGAATTGAAGTTATAGGTCAATTTGCGTCGGAAGAAGAAATCGTAGAGTTAAATGAATTAATTGAACAATGGTTAACAGAAACACCAATGTTAAAATTAAGTGTTTTATCTGAAGAAAACAGAGAATTAGATAAAAAAATTAAAGAAATTAAAGACGAATTTACTCGTCTCGATTTTTTAGATTTACCTTGTGATAATGAAGATGAAATTAACCTGCAATATCGCACCTATCAAAATAATTTACATAATAATAATGTTAAAATTAAAAAATTAGAAAAACAAATTAATGAATAAAAATAAATTTTATGTCACAACACCAATCTATTACGCAACTGCAAAACCGCATTTAGGTTCATTATACTCAACATTATTGGCAGATGTATCTGCCCGCTGGAACAGATTACAAGGAAAAAAAGTTTTCTTTTTGACTGGTACAGATGAACATGGGCAAAAAATTGCACAAGCAGCTCAAAAAGCTGGTTTGGAACCTAAATTATTTGTTGATTCTTTTATTGAACCATATAGACGTATATGGAAACAATATCATTTAGATTATACATATTTTATTAGAACAACTGACCCTGAACATATTAAAGCGGTACAAACCTGGTTATTAGATTTACAAAAAAAAGGTGAAATTTACAAATCTAATTATGAAGGTTGGTACTGCACACCATGTGAAACATTTTTGACTGATAAAGATTTTAAAGCAGAGGGCTCACAGGCACCAATCTGTCCAAGTTGTGGTAGATCAACATCTTTTGTTTCAGAAGAAAGTTACTTTTTTAAACTTTCAAAATACCAAGATAGATTATTAGAATTTTTTAAGAAAAATCCAAATTTTGTTGTTCCAAAAGAGAGATTAAATGAAGTTGTAAACTTTGTAGAATCTGGGCTTAAAGATCTTTGTATTTCTAGAACCACAGTGCAATGGGGCATTAAGTTCCCCGATGATGAGCAACATGTAGCTTATGTATGGGCAGATGCTTTGCTTAATTATGTTACTGCTATAGGCTATTTAAATGATACAAAAAAGACTGATTTTGAATTATGGTGGCCTGCTGATTTGCAGGTAATGGGTAAAGATATATTAAGATTTCATGCAATTTATTGGCCAGCATTTTTAATGGCTTCAGATTTGCCAATGCCTAAACAACTTTTAGTACATGGTTGGATTAAGATTAACCAACAAAAGATGTCTAAATCTTTTGGTAATGTTGTAGATCCTGAATTGCTTTATAATGCATATGGTGCAGATGCTGTGCGTTATTATTTAGTTAGCCAAATGGCAATTACACAAGATGCTGAATTTAGTCTTGAAGCATTAGAACGACATATTTCTACAGATTTAGCGAATGACCTAGGTAATTTATTAAATAGAATGGTTACACTATCTATTAAAAATGGTTTACTAGAAACCCCAATAATTAGTAACTGGTCAGCTGATTCAGAAAATTTAAAACTCGAATCTTTGGCTATGATAAAAGAATATTCTGATTATATGGACAAGTGTCATTATCATATGGCGTTGTCTACATTATGGAAGTTTATTTCCAAAGTGAATGGGTATTTCCATGCGCAAGAACCATGGAAAATAAAAGATAAAGAAAAGTTTACAGAAGTTATTTCTGCAACTACACATAGTCTAAAAACAATAGGCATTTTATTGTGGCCAGTAATGCCTACAAAAACTATGGAATTATTAGATTCTATAGGTATAGAAGAAATTATTGGTGGAAATAGAATAGAAAAATTATTAGATGAAGGCTGGAATAGTAAATTTGTCTTAAAGCAATTTCCGCCATTGTTTCAGAAAATTGACCCACAAGTAAGTGCAGAAAGCGTATTGGGTCAAATAAAAAAAGAACCAGAAATCACAGTGCCAGAAACTAAAAATATTGATATTACAGATTTTGCAAAAGTAGAATTGGTAGTAGGTACAATTGAAGAATGTGAAACCGTGCAAAAATCAGATAAGCTATTAAAGCTACAAGTAAATTTTGGTGATAAAGGTAAAAGACAAATTTTATCTGGAGTTAGAAAATCATTTGCACCAGAAGATTTAATTGGAAGACAAGCTATATTTGTATATAATCTTGCTCCCCGCTCAATGATGGGTTTAGAATCACATGGTATGATGTTATCTGCTGTCAATGCTGAGGGCAAGTTAGAAATTATTAAACCCGAACACCCTGTAATTAATGGTACACAATTAAAATAATATTAAATTTGTTGCTAATTTTTTTACTTGAGAATATTATACCCAATGGCTAATAATTAATAAGAAATTTTTTCTATTAAAACTGTTACCATTGGGAGTAGTATATGTGCGCAAAAAGTACTTTTATTGCCTTTTTATCTTTTAGTTTTTTGATTTTAGATATTAATTCTAAAATTGAAAGAATAGATATTTGTGAAGAAAGTATGAATAGATTATTTTGTTTTTCACCAACTACACAATCTATAAGACAGCATGTCCCAAAAATAGACAAATATATCAGTTATAACATTGAATTTATAGAAAATTATAAATTAAAATTTGTAGCTCAAATAACAATTATTGATAAAGAAGATCAAGAAATTATTAAATACTATAGTTTTAAAAATGATGAAGATATAAAAAACCTGTTAATACAAATTAAAAGGCAAAAAATTTTTAGAATTAATTGGTTTTTTATGATTAATGAAAACTATGAAGACTATTTACGTACATATGAAGTAACACCAAATACTATAAGTCCAATGCCATGTTCAAGTGAAGCACTATTGGGTTTTCTTTCAAAAGAAATTCCTGATAGATATAGCAGTGCATTTCAACCAAGTGCAAGTCCAGAAATTCCGGATGAGCGTGGGTTTTTAAGCGAGTAATTATAATTATAGAAAAAGCTTTATTTCAAAAATAAAGCTTTTTCTATAAAATTTAAAAGTGTATTTATTCTATTAATATAAGTGTGATTATCTCTTACAAAATCCATAGCATCATAAAGTTCTTGTAAGTTTAAATTATTTAATTTTTTTTGTGCATCATAAAATAACTGATACGTATCTGAGTTATAAACTATTTTATTATTAAATAACTCAGATACTGCTTTAGAGTTAGTGATAGGATATTGACCATAACTAACGTTTTTAAATATACGACAAGGTATATAGCCATTATCACATTGCCATTTACCCTGTAATGCAGGTGCCATATAAGACTTTTGTATAAGTTTAATATTATCTAGTGCAGAAGTTTTACAATTATTTAAAGCATTAAAATTAATATTATTTTCAGAGCATGCTTTTACAAATGGGTTAATTTCATTTTCGTTACCATGAACTCCGCCGCCTACAGTACCAATAAAATTTACTTGGTTGGTGTGAAGCATTGTTGGTACATTTTTTTTAATTTCATTTATTTCATCAGGTAATAGATCAGTGGCCCAAGGCATACAAATAATTTTTTCTTGATAGTTTGCATAAACAAAAGGCTCCAATCTTTCTAATTTATATTTAAGACAATCATTGGTATAAACTTGTAATAATATGCATTGGTTATTGTTATAAAGATGTTCATATTTTTTAAAGTCACAGTTATGTAAAATATAATAACAATCATCTGCGATAGGTAAGTTCTTATCTGCTTGGCTTTCAGTTATGAATAAAGAATTTGAAAAATCAAAATTAGAAAGATCATCTGTTTCATCAAGCCAGAATGTATTATATCCCATGTGCTTAAATGCGTTATAAAAACCATAATGGATAAAAGAATGTGTATGGCTATATAATTTATGTCCCCAAATTACAATTTTACTAAAATCAGCTTTAGTGTTTGTTGGTAATAAATATAGATTTAATAATAAGATCAACTTTAAATTCATTTAATTTTACTTTCAAAATTCACATAAAATATGTTAAATAACAATTAAATTATACATATGAGGGTTTGTTATGAAAATAAAATTAATAATGTTATTGTTTTTTGCTTCTATTAACGCAAAAAAAATTGAGATATTGCATTTGAGTTTTCACAAAGGTTGCATAAATTCTTTTAAATTATTAGAAGATCAATTTAATTTAAAAGTAGAGTCCTGGTTTATACCAGATTTACCTCGATTTTTCTTTGATCCCGCTTGCCATGGCAATGCCCTTTATAATATTGGTCATGACAGAGCAGAAAGAATATGGAATAAACATAAAGATTATTTTAATAAATTTGATGCGATAGTGACTTCTGATACAGTTCCCTTATCTCGCATATTTTTACAGAATAAATTTCAAAAACCACTAATTGTATGGATTTGTAATAGGTTCGATTATAGTGATGCATCATCACTTGATTGTCAGTTTCCTGACCCGCAATATTATCAGCTATTAAATGAAGCGACGCAAAAAGAAAATGTTTTTTTTGTTTCTTATTC
>JARLHJ010000010.1 GCA_031292305.1 Candidatus Babeliales bacterium | reverse complement strand
GCTACTTTTCTCTTAGGTGCAGATTTTTTAACTGCAGCTGATCTTTTAGGAGCAGCTTTTTTAGCAGCTACTTTTCTTTTAGGTGCAGCTTTTTTAACTGCAGCTTTTCTTTTAGGAGCAGCTTTTTTAGCAGCTACTTTTCTTTTAGGCGCAGCCTTTTTAACTGCAGCTTTTCTTTTAGGTGCCGCTTTTTTGACAGTAGATTTTTTAACTACTTTCTTTTTCACTACCATGAGATCTCCTTTTTTAGGGGATTATACTTATTTTCATTTATAAAATATTATGCATTTCAATATTCATATATATGTTAATTATGTAACTTTTATAAAGTCAATAATTTGAAAATAAAATTTAAATTATTTATAAAAATAATTTGTAATCTACAATTATTTAATTTTGAGATTTGCATCTGTCAATCAAGTCATTAATAGATAAATTTGGTTCTTGGTTGCCGTCTTTAAATCTCAAAGTAATAGTGTTGTTTTCAACTTCTTTTTTTCCAATTACTATCATCCATGGAATTTTATCTAATGTTGCCGATTTAATTTTTCCTGATATTGGATCAGATGATTCGTCGATCTCAACACGAATATTCTGTAGCTTTAAAGTTTTAAAAATTTGTTCCGCATATTCTTTTTGTTCATCAGTAATGGTTAAGATTCTAATTTGTACAGGAGCCACAAAGAAAGGTAAATTTCCTTTAAAATGCTCTAATAATATAGCAAAGAATCTTTCTAATGAGCCATAAATTGCTTGGTGAATCATAACAGGACGTTCTTGTTGGCCTGAGGGAGCGACAAAGTGCAAATCAAAATTAATTGGTTGAAAGAAATCTACTTGTATTGTACTCAACTGCCATTCACGTCCCATTGAATCTTCAATTTTAAAATCAATTTTTGGACCATAAAATGCACCATCGCCAGCTTCAATTTCATATTTAACATTTAAATTTTCTAGAGTTGTTTTTAAATAATCTATTGCTTTAGTCCAAAGAGCATCATCGCCCATAGCATTAGAAGGCTTAGTTGATAATTTTACTTTAACTTTTTCAAAACCAAATTTATTTAAAACTTTGAATGTATTTTCTATTTTTTTTGTAACTTCTTGTTGAATTTGATCAATAGTACAAAATACATGTGAATCATCTTGGGTAAAAGCGCGTACGCGTAATAGTCCGTGCAGTACGCCAGAAAGCTCATGTCTGTGAACTAATCCAAATTCTGATAAGCGTAATGGTAATTCTCTATATGAACGTGGTCTTGTTTTATAAACTAAAATAGCACCAGGGCAGTTCATTGGTTTTATTGCATAACTTTTATCATCGATATTTGTAAAGTACATGTTTTCTTTGTAGTGGCCATAATGTCCTGATCTTTTCCATAATTCATCGCTTAAAATTACAGGAGTAGCAATTTCCACATATCCTGACATGTTACGTAAATGTCTCATGTATTCAATTAAAACATTTATTATTGCTTTGCCTTTAGGATGAAAAAATGGAAATCCTGGTCCTTCATCATGAAATGAAAATAAATCCATTTCTTTGCCTAGTTTGCGATGATCATATTTTAATGCTTCTTCTTTTTGAAGTTCATATTTTTCTAAATCTTCTTTTGTAAAAAATGCAGTTCCATAAATACGTTGTAAATTTTCTCGAGTTCTATCAGCGCGCCAGTAGGAACCTGCAAGACTTAACAATTTAAAATATTTTATCTCACCAGTAGAGCTTACATGTCCACCGCGACATAAATCATAAAAATCACCTTGTTTAGAAAAACCAACTGTATCACCTGGGATATCTTCTATTAGTTCCAACTTAAAAGGGTTGTCTTTATAAATTTCACGTGCTTTAGTTTTATCTAAATCTTCATGTTCTATAGGATAATTTTTATCAGATAGTTCATGCATTCTTGCTTCAATTTTAGGCAGGTCTTCTTCTTTAAAATTTTTGGTCGGTGCAAAATCATAAAAGAAACCATCAGAGGTTGCAGGTCCAATTGTTAATTTTGTATCAGGGTATAATTCTAAAACTGCCTGAGCTAGTAAATGTGCTGCTGAATGTCTTAAAACTTTAAGATCGTTTTTAGATGACATAATTGTGTCCTTATCTATTTAAATAATTTTTTAAATTATAACAGATTTTTTGGTTTTATTTTATCTAAATAAATTTTTGACTTTGCAGTGATTTGCGGATTAGCTTGTGAGCTTTCCTGAAAAAACAATTCAGCAAGCTCAAGATTTTTGTGGACATCATATCCGTAGTAATGGATTTTTCCTAAATAATAAGCAGCAACGTACTTGATTTCTAATCGTTGTTCTTGCCCATATGCAGATGCTAAATATATCTTTGCATTTGAATAACTTCCTAGATGGTAGTAAATATTTCCTAAATAGAAAGCGGAAAGTATTTTAATTTCTTCATCTATACTTTGATTAAATAATTCTAGATATAGTCTTACAGCAATATTTAATCTTTGGCCTCTGCCACCATCAAATCCCTTAAAATTTATTGATGCTATGTAATATTTTATAATAAGAATATTTTCTGCTACTTCTTCATTATCATGAATAATATCATCAAGATAATCTTCATTTTCATCTAAAAGATTTTGTAGTTCTACTTTGACATGATTAAAGGTAATATTTTTGCAATTGCCATTATTATATAAATTTAAAATTGGTTGAATTCTATATTCTATATTGCCAGCAGGAGATGAATGTGTAGCACCGGGAAAGATATAATAACAATTGAAGATAATAACTAATATTATTTTTTTTAAGTTCATATGAAACTCCATTAAATATTTTTGTCATTTTACTTTACATGTCTATATAAAATAAACAAAAAAATTATTTGTTGTTATAATTTGATTTTTTTATGTAGTGTGTTATTCAAAGTAAGACGGCTTTTAATACTCGAGGGATTGTAGTATGATGCAAAAACAAAAAATCAGTATCCTAGACACTAACGTCTTAATTCATGATCCACAATCAATATTATCATTTAATGGAGGCATTGTAGGCATTCCTGCAATTGTGCTTGAAGAGTTAGATCAGTTTAAAACTGAATCAACTGATAGAGGAAGAAATGCGCGTGAAGCTACACGAATTTTAGATGGACTTAGGCATAAAGGTTCTTTACGTGAAGGAGTAAAATTACCAAGTGGTGGCACAATCAAAGTTCTATTCTTACCTGCAGCTGACACGCCTGAAGATTTTCCTTTTTTATTAAATGTTGAAGACAATAGAATTTTATTAACTGCATTGAGTTTAAAAGATGAATATAATGTAGTTTTTGTCTCTAAAGATATTAATGCTCGTGTTAAAGCTGATGTTCTTGGAATAACAGCTGAAGATTACATGAAGGGCAAAGTTAATGAATATGATTTATATAAAGGTTGGATAAAAGTTCAAGCGCCTTCAATACAATTAAAAAAAGATTTTCCTGATATTTTAAATTTTGTTTTAGCAGAATATAAAGTAGAGATAAATCAATTTGTATTAGTTGAAAGTAACTCAAATCCATTTAATTATAGATTATTTAGATATTTAGGTGGCAATAATTTTAAAAATGTACAAATGCCAAATTTAAGATGGCCTATTGCACCTAAAAACCCACAACAATTAATGACATTAGATTTATTACTAGACGAAAGCATCCAATTAGTTTCTTTAATTGGGCCTGCTGGTACTGGTAAAACATTTATGGCATTGTTGGCTGGTTTACAACAAACAATTGTGACTGATTTATATGAAAAAATTTTAATATCAAGACCAGTAATTCCATTGGGACCAGACATTGGATATTTACCTGGTGATATACAAGAAAAATTACATAGTTGGATGCAACCAGTTTATGACAACATGGAACTTATAATGCATTCTGCTTCTAATAGGCAACATTTAGAAACTGTTGACCATCATGATGATTTTGGCCATGGCCAAGGACCTAAAGGCAAGCGCTTTAAAAAGAAGCATAGTAAGTTTGATCGTGATAAAGAACGCATGGATTTACGTTCCCTAAATGATTTAATTAACGCTGGAAAAATTAGTTTAGAAGCAATTACTTACATGCGTGGTAGATCTATACCATTTCAATATATTTTTATTGATGAAGTTCAGAATTTAACATTGCATGAAGTGAAGACTCTTATTACACGTGTCGGCGAGGGTAGTAAAATTATTCTATCTGGCGACCCTTATCAAATTGATTCACCTTATTTAGATTTTAGTAGTAACGGTTTAATTGTTGCTGCTAATAAATTTAAGGGTCAACCTATATTTGGTAGTGTGTTCTTAGAAGTTTCTGAACGAAGTGAATTGAGTAGATTAGCTAACGAACTGTTATAAAACAAAAAGGGCAGCGAAAGCTGCCCTGAGTATTTTTATTTGGAGATATTATTGTCGTTTGAAGACTTTGTTTTTTCATCTTCATCGCTAATGCATACTGCAAAGCACAACAGCACCACACCCAAATAGACTTTTAATTTAGTATCACATATTAATTTTGCTGTTATTTTTTCAGGTGTCGTATTATAAACGGTATAAAAAGAATTAAGCAATAAGCCACTACCAATAACTGCACTCAATTTATACTTCTGTTTGCCTATTTGATGTAAAGTTTTTCTCATGTCAAAAGCTTTTGAAGATGCGGAAATTAGGCCTAAGAATAAGATAAGAGATAATAGTAATTTTTTCATAACGTTCCATTTATTTAAGAGTTTTTAACTTATTATAACTTATTTTATATGATTCTAGGGTTATTGCAAAAGGGTGGGGAAAAGCAGAAAGGGCAGCTTTATGAGGCTGCCCTGATTTAAGTTCTATCGATTAATATTATTTATTTAATAATTTATAAATAACTAGATTTGATATTCCGCCATATAAAAGATTCATAGCTATAAATTTAAGACTTTCTTTTTTTTCTTCCCTGTTAATGGAATTGTTATAAGGAATCACGCTGAGTGCTGCAAAACTATAAAATAATGCAGGAACGATATATGCTGCTTTGCTTGGTATAGTAAACTGAACTTTAATATCAGCTTTAGCATTAAAAGAATTAAGGCATAGACCTAAGCCTAAAATTAGAGAAAAAAATAACTTTTTCATGTTTATCCTATTTATTAGAATATTTATTTAACAATATATAACTTACTAAATTAACTAATAAACCAGTTGCGAACCATGAAGATGTATCTGATGAATGTTTTTTAAATGAATTCAAATAATCACCATACAAACACTTAGGTGAGATTGCCTTATTGTCTTTATCGATTGCAAACCTATGTATAGCCTTGTTGCATGAATTTGCGTTAATTGCTTTTAAATAAAAAGGTAAAGCTATTAAAGTAGATAAAGCCTTGTTTCCTAATGTAATAGTTATAGCTTCAACTTTGAAAGGCCTAGAAATTAAGCCTAAGCCTAAAATTAGAGAAAAAAGTAACTTTTTCATAACGTTCCATTTATTTAAGAGTTTTTAACTTATTATAACTTATTTTATAAGGTTCTAGGGTTATTGCAAAAGGGTGGCAAAAGCAAAAAGGGCAGTTTTAGCTGCCCTTAAGTCTAAAATCAAAAAAATAAATTTAATTATTTAAATATGCAAATCTACCAGCGTGGACGATTATTCCAACGACAGCCCAATTTAAAGCTGAAAAACCACGATCTATTTGTTCGCTATGGTTTACATACTTGTTTTTACGGCGACCCATGTTGTCATATTTGTAATGTATATCTCCAGAATTTGGCCTTTTAACCATTTCATTTAAAGCAATAAGATAAAATGGGGCAGCCCATAAAGTTGCGTTTCCCAGTTTGTCAGTCCAAACTCTTTGAACATATTCATCTTGAGTAAAAGTATTAGTTATTCTATTGTCGGTAATAAATTTACACGGTCTGGTAGTTGTCAACCATTTTAATGCGCTAACTGTTTTATCAACAAGATTTTTTATAACTACTGGTTTAGCCTGCTCAGAAGCATTTGCAGAAATTGTTGAAATTAAAAGCAACGAAAGAAGTAATTTTTTCATATCAATCCCAATATTAATTGTTTTTTTTACTATCTACAATTATACAGTATATTGGTCTTAACTCAAACGCTAGTAAAAGGATTGCAGGATAGAAGGCGTTTACTTATGTTGTAAGTGGCAATGATCACATTTTGGTTTTTAAGTGCTTCAATGGCAAATTCAGTGCATCCCAGTTCAAATTTACAACAACCACTTGGACTTGGGCCAAGCAGGGGTCTTAGGCTGGTTATTAGGCCTATAAAAATATAGTTTAGTATTTTGATACTCATAAGATTTGCTTTTGATTAAGTAGGATTTACGGGTGAGATAGAATGTTTATACGTTAAAATTGAAACTAATATTTTTTTAAGCGCTTCATATTCTAGGTTTAAAGCAGCCTTGCGTACAATTACAGCGCAATCATATTTTAGTGTGTAAAGTTGGTCTTCATAAAATATTGCTTTTAAACGACGTCTGACTTGATTTCTTTTGGGTGCATTACCGATAGCTTTAGGAGTTATAACTATAATTCTTCCAAAGTCTAAATGAGTAGGGGCTAGAAGAACTTCTAGCCCGCTATTTCTTATTCGCGATTTATTTGATGCAAATATCTGATCTGTTTCTTTTTTAGAAAGAGATTTGGACATTTTACTTAGCTTTACCAGCGTTAACTGCCAAGCTTTTTCTACCTGAAGCTCTACGTCTGTTAATTATTTTTCTACCATCATGGGTTGCCATTCTAGCTAAGAAACCATGTTTTCTGTTACGTTTTTTGCGTTTTAAATGAAATGTTACTGACATTGTTTTTCCTTAAAAAGTCTTGAAATCTTTATCTATTGAATATTTTATAGCTTTTTAATGCTTTTGTAAAATAATATAGCCAAAATCTTTTAACGTAGGTATGGCCTAGATTTAGATGACCCCAAATCTAGGCCATAATATTATAAGCTAGCCTTTAATTTCGCTCTGGCTGCATTATTTTTATCCTTGATTTTCATAGCTTCTTCCATTTTTTCTTTATACAATGCTTCACATTCTTTAGATTGTTTTTCATTTAAATCTAAGGCCTTAAGAATATGAGCCTTAATTAATTCAGGTGTAAATCCTTTGCTTTTTACTTCTTTCATACCTGAAATTTCTAAGTCAAAGCATTCATCATGATGCTTTTTCATTAAATCAATTACCTTAGTTTTATATTTATTCTTAAAATCAAACCAAGATTTCTTTTCATCTTTTTTGAATTTAATTAGTTCAATTTTCTTATCAATAAGACTACTTAAGTCTGCTGGAGAGCTTAAATCGGTTGAAACTTCAACTTCTTCGATATCCATTTCAACGTCTTCAGGTGCTTCAAAAGCATTTGCTAAACTTGTTAAGCTCAGTAATAGTATAAACATTATATTTTTCTTCATAACGACTCCTTTTTTATAAATTCGATACTTTAACCATAAAAGTACCTGTTATAACTAGGATAGCACGACGAAAGTCGAAAAATCAAGAACTGTAACAAGTTTTTTGCTTTTTTTAATTGTTTTCTAAGAATCGCTGGGCATCTAAAGCAGCTTTAACTTCTTCGATATCCATTTCATCGTCTTCAGGTGCTTCAAAAGCATTTGCTAAACTTGTTAAGCTCAGTAATAGTATAAACATTATATTTTTCTTCATAACGACTCCTTTTTTATAAATTCGATACTTTAACCATAAAAGT
>JARLHJ010000009.1 GCA_031292305.1 Candidatus Babeliales bacterium | reverse complement strand
TATGGTTTAGAAAAAAAGAAAGCAAAAGTTACAGTTAATGCAAAAGATGCCAAGGGCAAAACAGTACTACAATATCTAATTGCATCACCCTTTGCTGGCAATATTAATTTATACAGAGCATTAATTAATGCCGGTGCAAAAGTTACTGATAATGATATTAAAGCTGTCCAAAATAAATTGAAAAACAAACCTAAAGTTAAAACAGAAGTAATTAAAATATTAATAGTGGGAAAAAAGAATAAATAAAGGAGAAAATATGAAGGTGAAAAATTTAATTTTGATTATAATTTTTTCATGTAGTTATTTATACTCAGCAGAGTGTAATAATATTGACAATATCAAAAGTCAGTATTCTACTGCATTATCTCATTATAATAACCAACTATATGTAGACGCTGGGCGCATATTTCATAACCTTGCAAATCAGCAATTATATACAATAATACAAAACCACGCTTTTTATTACTTAGCAGCGATTTACTTAAAACTAGGTGATTTAAATGAATCTTATAACTACGCCGTTTTAGCTTTGAAAAAAGGTATATCAGAAGCACAAATCATAATTGATAGTATAAATAAGATTTTAAATTCAAAATATGATGAAGACTATCAACCTTCTGAAAGAATTTCTTCGGATGAAAGTGATTTTATGTCAGACAATGAAGATTATACAAAAGCAAAAACAAACCAAGCAACCAAGAAAAATCCTAAATCCCGCTCAAAATGGGTAACCATGGAAGAAATAACAGAAAAAAGAAAAACCGGAGAAAGTAAGCAATGAAAAATATATTTATCATTACTTTATTATTTACAGGTGCTTTAATAGCAAGTTCACCTGAAGATAATATTTTAATTAATCAATTATTCACCGACGAAACTTTTAACAGCAAATTTGCAGACTTTCCTGTAAATGTTGCAGATGGTGATTCTGAAAAACAAATTTATCAAGTTGATGTTTTATCACAATTTAACCCAGATGGCACTTGTGAAAATAATGTTGTATATGGTTCAACTTGTGGGCGACATGCATTTAAAAATGCATTATTTGGTTTATTGCTTTTACAAGCATATGAAAATAAAAATGAATTAGATTTTGAAAATTATGCAAAAAATTTAAACGAATTAACAGAAAATGCGAGTTGCATATTAAAAGAAGTTAACAACGAATCAATTGCACATCGAGAGATGAATATTGCAGAAATAATGAATGAAGATGTGATTGAAGGGGATGAAGAACAAACTTTAAGCGCAGAAGAAGTACAGTATTTAATTGGTAAAATGCCAAAAATTAGTGCTAAATGTGGTGTTCCATTTGCTGGACTGCAAATTACTACAGCGCCTTTTTTTCCTGGTATTAATTTTAAAGATTTATTAAAAGGTGACACCTGGGGAAAACCAATAATTAATGCTATAGAAAATATAAGAACAAATCTAGATTATAATACTGCATTTATTGTAGCAGTGCCGGGCCATTGGATCACCTTAATAGTTTATAAAAAAGCAGGCGTTTTAAAATTTATACCTTTTGATTCTGCCAATAATTCCCATAGATTAAATGACCCTAATATTAATCAATTAATAAGTTTAATTACTGACCCTGATAGTTTTGATGTCGCTAAAATTAAACAAAAATTTGATTTTGAAGAAGTGAATGACAAGCTATTTCTATATTCAATTGAATATCGCAAACTTCTTAAATCGCATGATGATAGTAAAGATCATTTAGAAAAAGCATTAATATTATTAGATATTGCTGATCTTGAAAAAAAAGTATTGGCATTAAATTATAAGATAAAAAATCAAGATGGTTTTAATGCCTTTGCAGATAGAAAAAGTTTAGCAAACCTATTACCATTGTTACCTCCAGAATTTCAAGCTGAAGTAGCTAAAGATGAAGTTGCTTATAATAAAATCAAAGCTGCTCGTTTTTTATTAGCTAATTCAAAAAATATTAATTTACAAGAAAGCAAATTAAACTTACAAACTAAGCGTTTGAAACTATTTATAGAAAATAAAGACCCATTAGAACGCAGCTATGAAGGTTTAATTAAAAAATATAATCAACTTGTAGAAAATAATCCTCAACTTGCGCGTAAATTTTTAGAATACCTCAATAAAATTGCTTACACCAAAGAAGGCTACGCGCATAAATATAAATTTATTAAAGAATATTTAGAAAGCATGGGATTTTCACAAAAAGAAATGATCCAAAAACTAGCACCTATAAATAGAAATTTAAAGCTTTTTATAGAACATGAGGATGCATTAGAATATAGCTATGAAGGTTTGATTAAAAAATATCATGATGAAACAGACCTTGAGACAGCTAAAAATATACTTATAGAACTTAATGAAATTGCTTACACCAAAGAAGGCTACGCAAATAAATATGATTTTATTAAAAAATATTTAGACAAAGAAGGTTTTTCTGCAAAAGAAATTTACGAACTATTGGAGAATAAAAAATGAAACCACCAAATATATTCATAAAATTATTTCACATCCAGTTCGTGGTAAGTGTTTGCAAAGCAGAAATATCAAACAATGAACATAAAATTCTTACCCATCGATACACCTGCCGCAGCCTTCGGCTTCGTCAGGTACTGATGGAGAAGGTATGGAATGGAATTTTTAAGGATACTATTTTAGGCTTTTTATTCATTGCATCATTCACATTCAATCCAATAAATTGCTTCACAATTTCTGAACAACGCATTGATGAACTTTCCAATTGGTTTGCGAGCGGCATGAAAGAATATGAAAAAGATTATGAAAAAAAAGCTGCTAGGCACAAAAATGTCGATTTAAATAGCTACACCCAATCTGAAGCAAATATAAAACTTTTAGCTGATACTTATAATGTAAAGATGAAGTCTAAAAACATTAATTCTTTTTTATTAAAAAATCCTCCACCTAATATTACAACCCCCCAGGATTTTAGACAAAATGAAGATAATATAATTTTATGGGTATTAAAACTCTATGAAAATAATTTAATAAAAAAACCCCTTGAACACTTTCTACCTTTAGTAAAACAAATATTAAATAAAGAACGTACTAATGCATCAGATTCTGTTTTTTATCATGCTTATCAATCAGAATTTGGGCTAGTTTTTGATATTTACAGAGAAATTGAAAATTTCTTATTACATGCCGCTCAAATATTTAACTCGGAGAAGCATGAAACCAATATGAGCTCCAAAGTTCATTTTAGAGATATTTCAACTCTAAAATTTCCATATAAAAATATAAATAATTTTATTAATTATTGGGAAGAATACTTCTTGAGAAAAAAATCTAATAAATGGGATGATTCTGGAGAAAAAGAATTGAAAGACAATGTGCTTTCTGTAAATTTGTCACTTTTTGGAAATGCATATCGCTCTGATGAAAACAGCTTCGATTTTTTCGTTAATTCAAAAAGTATGGCTGCATCCCCGCAAGGATTATTAGATAATCTTTTTTATAAATGGAACTTTAATATAAAATATAAACAAGAATTAATAACTCTATATAACAATTTCATGAAAACAGAATCAGGTCATCTAACACAAATTTTTATTCCTTTGAATCTGGTCGATCAATATGCTTATGCTTCTCATGATTGGGGCACGCCATTACGATTTAAAATAACTGACTCATTTAATGAAAAAAATATTTCAGGATTTAATTTATCAAGGCATACAGATATCAAAAGTATTATTGAATTTTACAAAAAGCCTAATTCTTACCTTTTGCATAATTTACTTGATCAATTACAAGCACGTATAGTACTAATGCCTTCTTTTTTTGATCCGGAAAATAATATTAGAATAATCAGATATACAACATCTGGAATTGAAAAAGAATTTGGTAATGATTATAAAAAAGCATTAAGGCAAATTATTGGAAAAATGATCTTAAGTTACATAATAACAAATCAACAAATCATTATAAATGGCAATGATACATCTTTAAAAATGATACTTTATACAATCTCTGAGTGGGCAGCAAATTTTAGCCATGGCGAAAAAGAACAGCATGAAAAAGAGAAAGAAAAATTAACAGCGCAATTAGAAACAAAAGAAAAACTAAATTTCCCACCAAGCCGACATTTGAAGTTATTTATAGAAAGCAATGACCCATTAGAATATAGTTATGAGGGCTTGATCCAAGAATACAATAATGAATTTAGTATCAATTCAAGATTTGCTCCTAAACTTCTTGAAACACTTAATGAAATTGCTTACACCAAAGAAGGCTACGCAAATAAATATGATTTTATTAAAAAATATTTAGACAAAGAAGGTTTTTCTGCAAAAGAAATTTACGAAAAGTTGGGGGGATAAAATGAAAAAAATTATACTTATTTTATTATTCGCACAATGCACGTACAATATTTCAGCAGCGCAAGCAGCAAGTTCCAATAACGATTCTTTAACTGACTCTTTTGTACTACTTTCTTTAGACCAAGAAATCGATAGCTTTGTAGAAATGGTTAAACAAATAATTAATCAAATTAATGATTATAAAAACCAAGACAAAAATTTAATTACGCTAGATTTTTTAGATAGATTTGCAACTTTTAAACAAAAAATTAAGTTTTTCCAAGATCAAATTAAACAACAAGATAACAATCCGCTACAAGCACAAGCAAGCGCCTTAGACAAATTAGATCAAGAGTTAAATTCAAAAATTACAGATGAAAGCATGCCCTGGGTAAAGGGTAAGATAATATTTGCTCAGTTATCGCCAGAGCTTATTGAACAATATAAACAATACAATCAAGAAAAATACCTAACAGATATTGTAAATCTGATTTGGTATTTTTATTATTTAGCAGCCCTAGAAGGCAAATCATTTGAAGAAGGAACATTTTTAATAAACTGCAATCAGTCTAACCTAATTGTTGATTTTTTATCTGCATATTCAGCAAGTTACCATAGAATTTCTTCACATTTTCCTGAAATGAAAATACAGCAATTTGGTATTGATATACCACAAGCACAAAGAACTTATTTGATGTTTCCACCCTTTATGAAGTTTCATATATTATATGGAAAAATATCTGAAGATGAAATTTTTATTAAACCCGAAGATCACGGCATCGGAGATATTAAAGATTTTGCTCTTCATTCAATATCATATATACAATCTTTACATAGGCGTTTTTTGGGATCTGAATCTGCAGAATCTAGAAAAGAACGTATTCCTGCAAATATAACAACAGCTTGGAAAATTCTAACTAAACTCTTGATTAATGAAACTAATAATAAATTACCTGCTGACTTTCCTAAAATTAATAATGACTTAATAAAGTTTTATGAACAATTTGGCATACGTGGAATGATAAGATTTATTAATTCAGCTTTTATGGAAGACCAAGTTTTAACCTCAAGTCAGCGAGAAGCTAAAAAAGAATTTATTAAACAAGTAGAAAAGTTTGAAAATTTATATTTAAGAAGAGGCAACGAAGTTATCCTAACTAATAAAGATTTCAAAATTATTAATATAGATGAAGCTAAAAGTAAATTGGAACAAGAGTATAAAGAACAAGAATTATTAGAAATAGAACAATTTGAGCAAAAACTAAAAGAGCGTTTAAAAAATTTGCGTACACAACTTAAAGAAAAAGAACGCAAAGAAACGGAGCGCCTAGAACAAAAAATAGAATATAATATTCGCCAAAAAGAACTTATCTTACAACAGGCTATAAACAAAGCTAAAGATAGATTTAAAGATATAGAACGCTTTGAAACTATTCGTTTAGAGCATGAATTAAAAAAGAATGAATGGGAAAGGCAAGATATACAAAAATTTGCTTCATTCCCGGATAGAAATTTAAAATTATTTATTGAACCCAATAAGCTAAATGAAAGTTATGAAGGTTTTATTCGTCAATATTTAAATGCTTTACAAGATCATAAATTCAAATTGGCTAACTATATTCTTAAGACCCTTAATGAAATTGCTTATACCAAAGAAGGTTATGCTAACAAATTTACATTTATTAAGAAATATTTAGAAAAAGAAGGTTTATCTGCAAAAGAAATTTACGAACTGTTAGAGAATAAAAAATGAAGATCATTATAAAATTATTTTTTGCTCTAAATGTTATTGCATTAAACGCTCGTTTTCTTGATGTAGCTATTTTTATGGATAAAAACCAAGAAGCAAATGAGATGGTAAAAAATCCAACTTATAGAGGTCCCATAACTCTTGATTTGGGTATATCACTATGTCAAAAAAACTTCCCTATAATAACCAGCGCATCATTGCTTTCTAATATTCAAAATTTTAAAAAGAACCCAAAATTAACGCAACCGACTGATTTAGCAATTAAATCCATGCCCCTTTTAGATACGCAATGGGACATATATAAACATAGATCAGGTTTGTTATATTTATTAATACCAAAAACTTATCTTAATAATTTAAAACAATACAATACAACTCAATTTCTAACTGAAGCATTAAAATACCCGCAATTTTTGCCCCAAGAAATATTAACTGGTTTTAGAATAAACCCTGCAACGGGTATATTTAAAAAGGTTTCCTGGACAAATTTAGAGTTAGAGCCGGCAAAATATAATGCCGAATATGTCAATAACTGGAAAAGCTACGATGCAAAAACTAAAAAGGATGTAAATTGGTTAGAAATCTTTACTTCAGGACAAGATGATATTTTTGGATTATGGAATATTAGCTTAGATGGCCATGGAAGCTATGCCACAGAAATCTTTAAAAACCCTGGTTTTATGCCTAAATCTGTAAGTGAAAGTTCAGGTGCTTTTGTAATTGCGGGATTAAGTTTGTCTGGATACAGAACTTTTATTCAATTTTTAACAGATAATATAAAAACAAACTTTTTGCATTATACAACATGTTTTGGAGGTGATTTAACTTTATTTTTACCATATATTACAAGTTTATTAAATTATAAAGGTAATATAAAAGGTGGCGTTAAAAAACCAAACTTTACAATTGCAGCTGGCGCTTTAACAAGTGAATTGGTTTATGTAAATTCTGGTAAAAGTTTATTAGGATGTATACATAATATAAAAGCACCTGCTTTAATTAATTATAAATCTTTTTTTAATGATCTAAAAAAGTTTTCACCTAATGCATTTAAAGCCGTTATATATAATGACAAGGAACTAAGAGAAATTCTTTTAAATGTTACTGATCGTGTAAAAACCGGCATAGATCCTTATGGTATTTCAGGATTACCTTCGGTTATGTTTCCTAATTCTGAAATATTTAGAGCTGTAAAACTAGATGATAAAACCACTATACTTAACGAAGTATTTTTAAAAAAATATCTTCTGGCGTTTAAAGGTTCTAAATTATTAACCACACCAAAGACAATTGTATTAAAAGACCAAGAGGTAATATTAATTTACCCTTCTGTAGTTCCTGTAGAAATACAAATCAATAGTGATTATAAAAAACCTGCCCCGGCTATTGTATCTATGGGTTTAGGTATGTCATTAACAAAAATTTTTAGCTTAAATACCAATATTAGTTTTTATAGATTTTTAAATGAATCTATTGGCGCGGTTAACCCTGTCTTTAATAAATATTTTTTTATAAATAAATTAACTGTACTTAATGATGATACAACAAAAAAATTATTTGGTTATACAAAAAACTATGAAAAAATAACATTAAAAAATGTTCTTATTTTAATTAAAAATGATAATGGCAAAAGACGTTATTCAACAATATTTATGACAGAAGATAACAAAGTCTACAAAATAGCATTTCCTGACCCCCTGCCAAAACAATTAAAAATAAGTTACTCAAATACTGCGGGTAAAACTGATTTTGAAAATAGCATGGAAAGTTATTTTAATTCTAGCAACCCTGCAACTACCGAAATTAAAGAAGTTATGGACTGGAAATATTTATCTAAAATATTATCTGGTGGAGACAAAGAACTGTTTGATAAATTAGAAAAAATTAAGAAAGATAGCGATAACAAATTAGCTAAAGCTAAAGCAGATAAGTTAAAAATGGATAAATTGGCTGCTGATAAAATTGCCAAAGATAAAATCGCCACAGATAAAGCAAATCAAGAAAAACAGTTTAAAACAATATCAGATAAACTTGTAATATTTACTAATCTTATAAGTCAATTAAATAAAGCTAAAGCCAACAAAAAACCAAAACTAGTAAAGCAATTGAACATTAAAATTAATCAGGCTAAAAAGAATCTTTCCAAAATGCCTATAAACTTCAAAAATAATAATGGCCAAACTCCATTAATGCTAAACCCTAAAGTTGCATTGATATTACCGTTATTAGATAAGAATAAAGCAAATAATACAGTTAATGCAAAAGATGCAAAAGGCAAAACTGTATTGCAATATTTGATTCAATCTGCAGATGCTGATAAAGTCTATATTTATAGAGCTTTAATAAATACAGGTGTCAAAGTTACCCCTAAAGATATTAAACTTGTACAAAACAAACTTAAAAATAAACCTAAAAAATTAAAGGCAATTATTGCATTGCTTAAATCTAAGCCTAAAAAATAATTTATTTACTTACGTGAATATGATATCTTTTTAGCTAATTAATAATTTATATAAAAAAATGGATTTGTAGATTCATGATTAAAATTTATCCTTCAATAATTTCAGCAAAAATTTTAGAACTAAACACACAAATAAAAACATTAGAACCATATTGTGCAGGCTTTCATGTAGACATTATGGATCTACATTTTGTGCCCAATTTAACAATGGGTCCAGATTTTATTAATGCTATAGAAAAAATTACATCCGCACCACTATGGGTACATTTAATGGTAGATGATCCACGCCCATGGTTAGAACTTCTTAAATTAAAACCAAGCGACATTATCACATTTCATTTTGAATCACTCTTTAGAGACCCAACTTCTATAAAATTACGTAAAACAAAAGGCTTTATTGGTGAATCTTTATTAAATGAACATAAAAAAATTGTTGGTACTATTCATAGCAAAAACTGTCTGGCAAGCATTGCTATAAACCCTGAAACACCTTTATACGATATTCTTACTCTATTGCCGTTTGTAGATCAAGTTCTTATTATGTCTGTGGAACCTGGTTTTTCTGGACAGAAATTTATTAGTAAAATTATGCACAAAGTTAAAGAGTTGTCACAATATAAAAAAGAAAACAATTTAAGTTTTAAAATAGCAATAGATGGTGGCGTTGATAAAAATAATATTTCTGAACTAGCCAATTTGGGTGTTGAAGATTTTGCTATTGCATCTGCAATATTTAAAACCCCCAACCCGATTAATGCTATTGAAGAATTGTACGGACTGACTAAAAAATAATTATTTTTTAGTCAACATGCTCCCAATCACCATCTTGTTTACAAAATAAAGAAGAAAGTCTTTTGATTGCTTTATTTAAACAATTTTTAGTTCTTATACCGCAAGATTTGCTTTCTTCAAGAAATTCTTTTGACATAACTTTAATATTTTTACATGTATAATCTAGCTTAAGTCTAAATATACAATCTTTAATAACATTATCATAATCCTTAAAATGCATAATTAATTCAATGGTATCATTAACTTCTTTATAAGAATTGTCTTCATTTCTAAAAACATTCAATGGCAAATAGCAAAATGTGTTTTCTAGAAACATATTTTTGCCATCATTAAGTACAATTTTTACGAAGATAAATAATTTAGGCGCTTTGATAATATTTGTAATATATTGCGGCATTACATGATAATCATATTCATGCTCTTGAGCTATTCTATTTTCATTTTCGTAATCATCTGAATATTCATAAGATGAACAGCAACGTCTGCCTAAATATGGTTTAGGATAACTAGAATATGCTTGTTCGGTTTGAGAGTATTGAACACCTGTGTGTTTAAAAATTGAGTTTACTTCAAACAGACCACTATCTTCTTTGTGGCACATGGTTCTAAATAGATATCTTGGAGCTATAGAAATTTTTCCTGTAAATTCGATTAAACTTACCGGCTTAGTTCCTTCTTTTAAAGTAACTTTATCTTCTTCTTGCTCTCTTGTTTCACTTGAAAATATATTAGCTGAAAATAAAATTGTTAAAATAATTAACGCTTTTTTGATTTGCATAATTTCCTATAATTAAAATAATCGTAAATAATCTTTTTGTGGCTCTTTAACAGATTGAGCAATAAAATTAATAAATTCTGTATCATTAATATGATACTTTTTATAAAATTATATTATATCCTTTTATTTAGAAAGATCACCACTATGAAATACGTACTTTTATTTTTATTAAATAGTAACAATGAAATTTTATTATTAAGAAGGTTTAATACGGATTTTGGTAGTGGTCAATATTCATTACCAGGTGGAAAAGTAGAAGATAAAGAAACGGCAAAACTAGCTATTATCCGTGAAACTTTTGAAGAAGTGGGAATTCATATAAAACCAGAAAACTTAGAATTCGTACATTTATTATTCCGTAATGGCACAGAAGGCGTTTTCGATGTTGCTTGTTTTAAAGCGAATCAGTGGAGTGGGGAAGTTACAAATCGCGAGCCTAAAAAAGCTGATGAAATTAAATGGTTTTCTAAAAACGCATTGCCTGAAAATCTTTTACCCGCGCACAAACAAATTATAGAAATGATTACACAGAAAATTTATTATTCAGAGCATGGGTTTTAATTGTAAGCAAATTTTTTCAAAAGTTTATTTGAACAACTAGAAATAATAAAAATAAGAGTTTTTTCAGGTGGAATCTTAATAATAACTATATTTATGCATGCTTCCAAATAACACTAAAATTTTTGCCACCATTGGTAAGTCCAGAAGTTACTGCTTTTAAAGTACTATTATTGGTTACCATATCTAGTGTTTGGTTTTTCCATTTTATATTATTTATTGCACCTGTAACATTTTTAATCTTACAACTACAATTGAAAAATTTAATTTGATTAAAATCAGATAAAGGCAAAACATCTCCAGAATTAGTACAACAAGGTGCTTCCATTATCCATTCCGCTGAACTTCTTTGTGCAGAAGTAGAAGATTTAGAAACTTGCGTACGTGTTTTTTTAGTATTATTAAACAATGCTAATAAAAAAGTATTATTACCTAAATATGTGACAGTTGCCGTAATAGAATCACCTACATGAATAGGGAAATTAGAAAATTCAAATGAAGCGCTAGGATACATTTCATACCACGCATAATTATGTTGTGCGCCACCATACCAATCATGTTCTGTGCCCAATTGTTCAACTGTTGGGCTTACAAAGCCATCTATACCAACCCATGCAGCACTGTAAGACGTGCCTTTTGTTGAAGATAATTTAGGAACCTTCCAAGACCCAGATATATAAGTAACAGAATTCATTGCAGGGTTGGTCAAATTAGTAAGTGCTGCATATCCGCTCCAATTTGTACTATATCCTATATTCTTTTTAATGCATGTATGAGGCTTGCTAAGACGTCTTTTTATATTGCCATCGCTTTTTGATTTTCTAAAAACAGGCTTTAATATCGGTTCAATATATTTATAATTTTTTAGATCCATTTCTACTTGGGAAAATATATTTGTAAAAATTATTGCTAGTGCCAAAAAGCTAATGAATCTTTTGTTCATAAAATTCCTTATTTTATTATTCATGTTTCCATGTTGCATTAAAATTCCTTCCACCACATGTTAACGCAGAAGCTAAGGCTTTTGGAATATTATTATTTGTTATCATTATTAATTTTTCATTCTTCCAGCTTTTATCGTCAATAGAACCCGTAACATTATTTATTGTTGCAGTACAATTATAGAAATTAATTTTATTAAAATGGGCAAGCGGTAGAATATCTCCAGAAAAAGTGCAACATGGTGCTTCTATAATCCATTCAGCTGAACTTCTTTTAGCTACAGAAGATGTTGTATATTTAGTTGGGATAATTGTAAATACTTTTTTTGTATGATTGGTCAAAGATATCATAAAAATTGAATTTCCAAGATAAGAAACCATTCCAGATATTAAATCACCAATATCAACAGGAAAGTTCATAAGCCCCATTCTATCTTCTGCTAGTGGGTACATTTCAAACCATGCATAATTAAATTGCTTACCATTAATCCAATCATGTTCTGTACCAGTTTGTTCAACCGTTGGGCTCACAAAACCATCTATACCTACCCACGCTGAACTAAATGTTTGACCTTTAGATGGCGACAATTGAGGGACTATCCAATAACCTGAAACCTGAGATACAGAATTTACTACAGGGTTTACTAAATTAGTAAGGGCGCCGTAACCACACCAATTTGTGCTAAATCCGGTTGTATGTTTCTTAAGTAGTTTTTTATTATAATTTTTATTGCGTGATTTTCTGACTGGTTTAATATTAGACTCAATAAATTTATAACTTTTAAGATCAAATTCTGCTTGGGCTGTAACCATTAGAGTTAATATAAATAGATAATAAAATTTTTTGTACATTACATCCCTTTTTTAATTTTTAATAATTTTATTCGTGCTTCCAAACAACATTAAAATTTTTTCCACCACAAGTTAAATCAGATGGAATTGCTTTTGGAATAAATTTTTTAGTAATCATTATTACTTTTTGATTTTGCCAAGTTTTATTATTTATAGGACCTGAAACTTTATTTATTGTAGCTGTACAATTATAAAAATTAATTTGGTTAAAATTAGCCAAAGGTAAAACTTCTTTACCTAAGATAGCTTCCATAATCCATTCTGCTGAACTTCTTTTGGCTACAGAAGATTTTGTAAATTTAGGTGGAATAACTGTATGCAATTTTTGTGTATGATTGGTTATAGATAAAATAAAAGTACTATGGCCAGCATACTGTACTGATGCGGTAATTAGATCTCCCGAATTAACTCCAAAATTAATGATATGAAAAATATTATCAGGATACATTTCAAACCAAGCAAAATTAGTTTGTTTACCCTTAATCCAATCTTGTTCTGTCCCTATTTGCTGAACAGTGGGGCTCGCAAAACCATCTATTCCTACCCAAGTTGCACTGTGGGTATCATTCTTAGTTGGGATTAATTTAGGAACAATCCAAGAACCTGTTACATGAGTTACAGAATTTACTGCAGGGTTGGTTAAGTTAGTAAGTGCTGCATAACCACTCCAATTATATAACTCTGTTTCATTTGTGTTTTTAAGAAAACTTTTTTTAGATTTTCTAAAACCTGGCTTCAATTGTGCTTCAATTATTTTATATTTACTTATATCAATCTTCGCTTCAGCAAATGCATGTGCGCTCGCGGTAAATAATATTAATAAATAAATAAAATTCTTATGCATTCATTTCCCTTTTTAATATAGAACCTTTTATTTAGATCTAGATTATAAAAAATATTGCGTCAATATTAGAATTAAAATTACTCTAATTTTGGCAAACAATTGACCCATTTTATGAAATTTACTAGAGTAAGACTAAAGAACTAAATTAAATTTAAAAGGTTATAGTGCATGTCGAATGAAATTTCAGTTCTTAATGTTAATAATCTTAGTAAAACATTTCCAACTAAATATGGATCTTTTACAGCTATTGATGGAATATCATTTAATCTAAAACCCGGTGAGATTTTAGGATTATTGGGCCCAAATGGAGCTGGAAAAACTACTACCATTCAAATATTACTAAGCACATTAACTGCAACTTCTGGAACTATTAATTTATTAGGTAAAGATTTTTTTAAAGCTCGTTCAGAATGTTTACAACACGTTGGTTTTGCAAGTGCTTATGTTAATTTGCCTGAGCATCTAACAGTGAATCAAAACTTGGATGTCCATGGTCGATTATTTGGATTAGCTGGACAACTATTAAAAGATAAAATTGAAAAGTTTTTAAAAGCATTTGACGCATGGAATTTTAGAAATAAATATGTACGCGAATTATCAGCTGGGCAAAAATCTAGAGTTATGCTTGCAAAAGCATTTATGACAAACCCAAAAATTATTTTACTAGATGAACCAACTGCAGCATTGGACCCTGAAATTGCAAATGAAGTTAGAAAATTTATTTTAAAAGAAAAACAAGAACAAAATCTTTCTATTCTTTTTACATCACATAACATGGAAGAAGTAACACAAATTTGCGACCGTGTATTAGTGATGAAAAATGGAAAAATTATTGCAAATGATACACCTGATAATTTAGTTAATACAATTAAATTATCTCACCTATATTTTATGATGGATGAACTTAATCTGCGCAAAGCAATTTATTTTGCTAATTCATTAGAATTAAAAAATAAAGTTCAAGATAAATGGTTAGACATTAAAATTGAAGAATCTAAAATTGCTGAATTTTTAATGAATTTAACACACAATGGCATAAGTTTTTCACAAATTTATATAACAAGGCCCACTCTAGAAGATTATTTTCTTAAAATTTCCCATGATGAAATAACGCCCAAGAAAGATTTACTATGAGCATTAAATATCATAGAATAGAAGCAATAGTAATTAAAAATATTTATAATGAATTAGGCAATATTATCCGTTTGGCAGATTCACTTTATTGGCCAATAATTGATATTACACTTTGGGGACTTACAAGTGTATGGATGCAAAAAAGTGATTCTGGTGTACCCAATGTTGTTCTGGTAGTTATGACTGGACTTGTACTTTGGCAAGTAATAAATAGGGCAAACCAAGAAATTACTTTAACTTTAATAGAAGAAATATGGAGCAAAAGTCTTGTTAATTTATTTTCTACGCCATTACAATTATCTGAATGGATTTTGGGTTCTTTAATTACTGGAATAATAAAAACAATATTTGTTTTATTTTTTGGCGGTCTAATTGTATGGCTTTTTTACGCACTTAATATTTTTCAAATTGGTTGGGTAATGCTACCCTTTACATTCTCTTTAATTCTTTTTGGGTGGGTAATTGGCTTTTTGGGTGCATCTTTTATTATCTATTATGGACAAAAAGTACAATCACTTCCTTGGATTATGCTTTTTTTATTTGCTCCTTTTAGTGCAGTTTTTTATCCAGTAAAAGTTTTACCATATTGGATGCAATTAATTTCTAGAGTATTACCTGGGGCATATATTTTTGAAGGTATGCGCGAAGCATTACTTTGTAATGTATTTCCCTTAAAAAAACTTTTAATTAGTTTAGCTCTTAATATTTTTTACTTAATTTTAACACTTTCTTTTTTTAACTATATGTTTGAAAAAAGTAGAGCGAAGGGCTTATCACAATTATAAATTTTAAAGCTATAAATATCCTAATTATTTTTGCAACTTTAAATAATCTTGTTGCTATGCAAGAATATGATCCTGATAAAAATGAAGCAGAAAAACCTGAGCATACACCAAATTTTGAAATATCAGCATCCAACAAAGAAAAATATGCAGATATATTTCAAAAGTTAAGAGAAGATGATCTAAAAACCACATCAAAAGAAAATCTCACAAAATTAATCCTAAAACAAAGACTTTTAATTAATATTCAATCAAGAGAAATAGAAAAACAAAAAAGAATTATTGAATATCAAAATTCATCAGAATATATTGTCCAAAAATATAAAAACTTATTTCCTAAGCCTCCTCAAAAAATTTCACAGCCAAAAATAACCAAAAAATTGCCTAAAAAAAGAGTATCTAAAAGAAAATGATATTGCCCAGACAATTATTTATGCTGCTTATATTATTTCCCTGCAGTTCATATTCAAATAAAATGCTAATGGTAGACACATTTGCCAATAAAAATTACGCATATAATTCTTTAATTTCTCTGGCTAAAAATGCAGGTTTTAATGTTGAACTTATTAATTTTTATAATTTAAAAAATAAAGAAATTAATAATTATGATTCTCTTTTTTTTATAGCTTCCCCCGCATTTATAGAAAATATGGATAAAAATTTAATTGCAGGAGAAACTATTGAAAAAATAACCTATTTTGTACATAGCAAAAATAAACTAGTCGGTTTAATTTCACCACATGTTACCAGCCAAGAAGATCTTTATAGCAGTAAAGAATTAATAAAATATCTAAATATGCTTTCCTTTAAAAGTCGCAATAAATATAAAGATATAATTAATTGGTTTTTATTATTTCCTATTTATAGAAAACTAGATTATAAAACAAGTTTGCCATCAACCAAAGAAAAAATATTAACTCCTGAAGATCTTGAAAACCTACAATACCTGACCCAAAAAGATGGTTTAATGGCATCTGCTATATTGCCTTTAAATAAAAATTTAAAAACTAATTTCCCTTTCGGGTTATATATAAAAAACAGTATTTACAATAACCATTTCTTTTTAAGTAAAATACCTATGCTATTTTTTAGTGAAATTTCTGAAGATTTTAGAATAAACCCAGTTGATAGGAATTTAAAAATTCAAATGCTAGACGCCTTGCAACAAACACTTTTAGAGCTTAAAAAAATTACTGAAACCCAAAGTTTAGAAGTTATTAAAAACGTAGAAAAAATTAATTTGCCAGAAGAATTGCAGTATAAATTGAGTACAGAATATCGCACCAATACCCAAGAAGAACGCAATAAAAATATTGATCGCACACTAAATAGTTGGGCACAAAATGGCATCTATGCAGGTTGGATACGCTTAGACTTTGATGCCGAAATGATTGAGCATATACTTGAAAACATTGCAAACGCAAATCTTAATCTTTTATGGATAAGCATTAAACCGGAGCGATATTTTAGTAAAACTGCAACAGGCGAAAATAGAGAGAAATACTTACAAGAGATAAGTAATTTTACAAAATTAATACAAGAAAAATATAAAAAATTAGAAAAACCTTTGCCTAAAATTTTTATAAGCATGGGAATAACAACTAATTTTACAAATCAACCTGTAACAAATTCAATGCAAGATATTTTTGCAAAAGACTATTCAAAGGTACCTGCACCATTAGACATTGAAAATCTTTGGAAACCTGAATTGCTTGATGCTTTTGATACCTTTTATGATGAATGGCAAACATCTATTGGCAATGGTTTGAATATTGATGGAATATTTTTAGACTTGGAAATGTACCACGCACAAGATCAAGAATCTTCATATCCTGGTTACTGCGATTTTTCTGATACAGCATGGCAAGTATATTCACCTGAATCGCAAATTAAGGATACCAAAAAACGTATTAAATATTTATATAACAATAATAAATTTGATGAATATTTTAGTTCTTTAGAAAAAGAAGCGCAAAAAATTGGAAATTTAATAAGAGAACATATGAAAGCAAAATTACCGAATGGTATAATTGCTGTGTATATGCAAACTTTGCCAAATAGCTGGTTTTATAATGGAATTTTATCGGGGTTATCAACTGAAAAAGAACCGGTGATTTTAGCAACTTTTAACAATGAATTCTTTTTGTATTATGACATACTCAAAAAAAATAATATTTATGCACTGCATATGCCCGTAATGCTATTATCACAATTTAAAGAGATTGCTGATTTTAAACAGATTGATGAATTTAAAAAAGCACATGATGGCATTTGGTTTAATAGATTTTCTTGGTTATCTTACCCGTATGACAACAATAAATGGTGGGCAATTGAAGCAAGCCCATTAAATGCTGATACTGTTACCAAAGAAATTGCATCTAGATCACTTGAGTATGTAAAGCCTGCTGTTCAGATTTAAGACCCATCAGACTTGCCAATTGCACAACATCATCATTAAAAGCAGCGTTGTATTGTTGCGGGTCAAGCGCATTTAAAATAGCATAAGCAATATATTTATCGCCATCTGCATGTGAGTTGTTTTTTGTTTGCAAATCGAATTCCACAGGTGTGTCAGCTTGAACTGTTATAACCATTTTGCTTTTCATAATATCAATTTCTACTTGCCCATTTTCGAATTCAAAATAAATACCTCGATTTGTTTCAGTTTTAAGATCACTCATATCTACTTCTAATTCATAATCTATAATGTTATTGTCATTAGTCTTTATTTTTGCACTAAGTTTTTGATAATCGGGTATTATATCTGAATTAGTAAAATTATCATCTTCTGGAAAATCTTCAAAAAACTTATCTAATGTAGTTGGCCAATCAATATCATCTTCATCACTATAAGCAAACTTCAATATTTTTTTACTTACATAATTATTCCATCTTTCTGCACAATTTCTTAATTCTTCATTATTTAATACTTCTGTTAATAATGCATTTTGTTGAGATTTCTTAAATTTCTTATGTAAAGCCTGTGTGCTTATAGAAATAGATTCAAAATTAATACCTAAAGATTTTATAAGAAATAACGCTAAATCAAGATCATGAATAGATTTTTCTAATAATAAGCCACCAGACAAACTAATATACTTTCTCCAGTTCATCATGATGCGAACAAATGCATGTCCAAAATTAACATGCTCCCACGATTTGACGTGTTTTAGTTGACCTAATTTTTCTTTAAAGTTTTGTAACTCTGTTGCAATAATGCGTGCCATATTAGAATAACGTAACGTTAAACCTACATCTATTTTTGCTTCTTTTATTGCGGGGTTTAAATTATCAAATTCTTGCAATGTTCTTACCAATGGCTTTTCCATGAATATATTTCGGCATGAAGAATACTTTAAGATTGCATCTATGTGCCTATAATGCTTATAATTTTCAGAAATAATTAATACTTTGTCTATATTTGTATGAGTTTTAAATAATTGCTTTAATGCATCATCTGTATCTGGGTAAAAATTTGTATTTTTAATAACATCATCATAGTTTTGCGCAAATTCACTTTCACCCTTATAAAGTCGCTTTACATAATATTCTGTTGCTTCTTGTGCATTATCATCACATATTGCAAGCACATTAATGTTTTTATTAGCTTCTTTTTGCAACTTTAAGCATTCTAATAAAAGAGTTTGCGCCCTGCCACCATAACCTAAAATAACTATGTTAAATGATGTTGAATCTATTACCGCTTCTGGCTGAACTATGCTTGAAGCTTCTAGAATTAGGCTTTCTGATGCGATAATTTTATTGTTAAAAGTGATCACGCAAAGTAATGCAAGAATGTTGTTGAATCTGATATTCATAATTATCCTTAAAATTAAAGCCTTTATTCATAATTAACTTAGCATAAAGAACAACTGATTCACAATAATTTATTGGGTTAATCTCTACTCTTACTATCGCTCCATCGAGTTAACGGGCAGAGGATAAACCAGAATTCTTTTTCCCGCCATTCACTTCGATTGAGTTACGTTAGTAACGACTTGAGAGCTAATCCAATTACCCTAGCAAAATGTCCCAAATGCGCTAAAATAAGATCAAGCTTATAAGAATTTAAACCTGGAAAACAGTTGCGCTCAATTCAGCTTGAAAACATCGTTGATTTTGCATGATTGCTTTTGATAAGATATAAATAGAGTTAAAATATTTAATAGAAAACTAACAAACAGAAGATATTATGAATAAAATAAAGTTTTTGATCATATTGATGTTATGTGCTAATTCCTTATCTGCAACTGAAGAAAGTGCGCCAATTAAACATTTGGAAAGATTAAGTTTAGAAAATGCAGAAGAATTAAGAAATGATATTCGTCATTATATGGATATGTCAGTATTAAATGAGGACGATCCTTCAGTTCATAATAGCCTAAGAAGAATTATTACTGTAGTAAAACATCTAGATCCAAATTATAATGTTGCACAATCAAATTTTTTAAATCAACTTACTGCACAATTAGACTCTATTATTAGTGAATATAATCGTCAGGAATTTGATGTTGTTATGACTGACTGAAAAAAGCTAGATAAAATTTATTAGGATAAAAAATGAAGCATGAATTTTTGTTATTTTTATTATTAAGCATATCCGGGTATATAACTTCTTCCCAAGTAGCTACAGAACTTACTGATGCAGCAATAGAAAAGGGCATGCTAGAAAATACATTAAAGTGCCATGCAAAATTACAAACACCAATTGAAGATTACTCAAAATCACCATTAACAACAAGTATGAAATTTATGTTAGGTGAAGTTGCAATGTACAATGCAGATAGATGGCTAGAAACCAATATGGTGCCACCTGTGGTTATAAGAAAAGAAACAGCACATGATGATGAAGAAGATAAAGACGTAGAAATATTGTCTTTGTGTTCTTATTGGGTTGAACGGTCAGACATAGAAGTTAAAAGCACAGATGAATTAAAGAAATTAGTAACAGATACAGAATGGTCGCAAATGAATATTTTGTATTTCTTGTTCGGACAATATGACAGAAACTTAGATGGACAAATAAGATCAAAAGAAACAGGTAAATTATATTTAACTGATAATGAAGCAATCGCAAATGTTAATCAATTTGTTGTTGGTTATAGCCCAGATAAAAATATATCTTGCCCATGGGCACCCGCAAGAATTAATACTGAGTTATCAACAGAAGGTGAGCCTGAAAATTTCTTAGATGTTATAAACAGCAAACAGGATCCTAAAAAAATACATGAAGCTTTTGACAAATATGTTGATATCTGGACCAAGCGCGATATTGATAATAATTGCTGCAGAATGTGGAAGCAAAGATTATGGAGACAATTTTATTTAATGGCAAAATATATTTGTGCACCATTTTCT
>JARLHJ010000008.1 GCA_031292305.1 Candidatus Babeliales bacterium | reverse complement strand
AGAAAAGTAGCTGCTAAAAAAGCTGCACCTAAAAGAACAGCTGCTAAAAAAGCTGCACCTCGCAAAGCTGCAGTTAAAAAAGCTGCTCCTAAAAGAAAAGTAGCTGCTAAAAAGCCAGCAAGCAAAACAACTTCAACAGCTACACCTAATTTGCTAACACAAGGTTCTGAAGTAAAATAACTTTAGAATTTTTAGCGAAAATTTAGGCACCCTTTAAAAGGTGCCTTTTTTATTTACTTAAGTTTTAAAAATTGTATAAATGTAATTATATAAATGTAATTATATAAAACTTATAAACAAAGGTACTTAATGCAAACTCCTAAAAAGCAAATCATTATTTTTTTCACCTTTCTTTTAATAATTCAATCATCTTTATTGAAAGCTCTTTTTGATAATCTTCACAAAATTGAAGAATATCAAAAAATAGAAACTGAATATCCTTCTTATGTAGATCAAAATCATTTAGGATTATGCCTGAAGGCATCAATACATCTTGAAAAAGGAACTGTAGTTGCAACAGCAAACTTTGAAAAAACTGATAAAAACTATATAGCTGATCATCCAAGTGAAGAATATCGTTACATTGCTTTAATGAACATTGATGATAATGGAAATCCAATATGCGGAAAAGTTAGAGGTAAATGGGCATTCTGTAATCATTCTTGCGAGCCTAATTGTGATATAACTGATAAGTGGGAAATTGTAACCAACAGAAAAATTGATAAAGATGAAGAATTAACAACCTCTTATGACGCTTTAGTATATAACTATGAATGGCCGGCGCATTGGAATTTTGAATGCAAATGCTTAGCAGAAAAATGCAAAAAACAAATTAATAAATACAGATTAGATATAATATACCCGATTAAGAAACGCTAGAATTCTAGGAATAATTATTAAAAATTGTCAAAAAAAATAGGCACCTTTTTCAGGTGCCTATCTCAAAATCAAAGCTATATATGCTTAAAAATTATTAAAATGCTTATTTGCTTCTTGTGAAACATCAAAGCCTTTTGCTAATTGTTCGTTATTTTCAATAATTTCGTGTTCTTGGCAACAAGTACAAGCAGTATTACAGCTTTGAATCTCTTGAATATTCATTAAAGCTCCTTTCGTTAAAGATAACACACTTATATATAGTTTAACTTATCTTTAGCTTATCTACAAGTATTTAGTGATAAAGCTTAGAAACATCAGGATTAGTAGAGTTTTCAAAGGCAGGGTTTTTAAAGTTTTGGCCCCAGATAACTAAAAGCCTGTTCCATTCTATCCAATACTCTTTGGGTAATAGCTTTTTGAGCACTTGCTCTGTTTCTTCTACAGTTTTTGTCTTAATTAAGCCCATCAGATTAGAAAGTCTATGCACATGGACATCCACACAAATTGCAGGTATATCAAAAGCTAAGCCTAGTACTAAATTTGCTGTTTTTGGACCTACGCCTTTTATTGAAAGTAGTTCGCTTTCAGTATTGGGAACTTTACCATTGAAATCTTTTATTATTATACGGCTTACTTCATGCAATGTTCTGGCTTTGTTTTTATAATAATTAACTGAATATATTATTTTTTCTAATTTAGGAATGGGTATCGCTAATATTTCTTGAGGTGTTTTTGCATTCGAAAATAGATGACGAGAAACGGGCAAAGTACCTGTATCTCTTGAGCGCAAGCTCAAAAGGCAGGATATTAAAATCAAAAAAGGGTCTTTTCCAAAATCTTTAATAATTTCATTTACTAAGGGCTGTTGCATATTTTTGGTGACCTCTTGCAAAGTCTTTACCACTCTAACAGCCCTTGCTTGCAATGCTTTATGCATTATCTGACATTAGATTGAATTAATCTAATGGCCAAGGAGCAATTGCTGCAATCTTTAATGTCATTAAAGCAACTACAACTACAGTGAACAAAAATAAACTCACAAATTTAGAGAATTTTCCGTTAACGTTCATAAAAGGACTCCTTATAAAAAAATAACCAAATTATTTAGGTGGCCAAGGTGCAATTGCGACAATCTTAATAGTCATTATACCTACAACTAAAATTGTAAACAGAAATAGATTCACAAATTTGTAAAATTTTCTATTATAATTCATAGAGACTCCTTATAAAATACAACACATATAAAAATTATAATTAAGAAAAACAAAATTTCAATGATAAATTCAATATTAGATATTTTAAACATAATATTCAGCAATTATTACTTTTTATTTTCTATAGTATTATTGGCCTTTACTATCAAATGGTATTTGCTTTATACACTTATCAAATCGGGGCTTTCACAAAAAATCCAAAGACCATGGCCTTGGATTTGTCTTATCTTAGTTCTTGTAGGTTCCATCATAGAAGATGTTTATTGGATTGTAAAAATTTTACAAATTATATCTGATACTTTCTTAGAACCGCAAATTAAAATGTTTTTTGCTCATTTTTCTTGGGCCTTTTTTATAATTCAGTATCAATCCTTATCTTTATTTATAGAAAGTTTAACCGAGAAGAATTTTAAATTATTACTAAGACAAAAGCTATTTTTATTGATTAGTTTAATTTTTAGTGGATCATTTTTTTATTTTGCTTTTTATCATTTATTATTTGCAAACAATTCTCCTGTAACCGATTTTGAAATTGCATTGTTTGAATATGGCGCTATTTATATTTTTATAATGATTTTTCCTAGCCTTTTTGCTTCTGTCAAAAAAATATTGAACTCAGATATTCCTAAAATTTTAAAAAAACAATCTAAATTTCTTATAATCGGTTTAATCTGCCCCCGAATATTAACTGATCTTTTTCAGGTTTATCCTTTTAATCTTGCAAAATCTGTTGGAAATAATTACATGGTTGTAGGTATTACAACCATATTAGTTGCTCTTGCAGCTTTATATTGTACCCAACGAGTATTAAGACTTCGTTTTTTAAATATTAAAAGACATGTTCAATCCTCTAAAAAATTCAATTTTATAAATAATTTTAAGGATATTTTAGAACAACTGAGTCATACAACTACAACTTATGAATTAGTTAATTTAACTAAAACTTTTTTTAAAGAACATTTACAAATTCAGCCCAGCAGAACTTATTTGTTTGTAAGAATGTTAAACAAACAAGATGACTATGAAACATATGAAAATAAAATGGAAATCAACAAATCTAAAAAGAATGTTGTAGAAAATTTTATTAACAATCAATCGAATTTAGAGTTATTAGAATTTCTTAAACAAACTAAAATATTAATTTATGATGAAATTGAATTCAGTGAATTTTATGAAACTAATGAAGTCGGCAATAATATTATTCATTTCTTAGATCAAATAAATGCCGATGTTTTTATACCAATTTATAAAAAAGAAACTATTGTCGCTTATGTTATTGTAGAACGTGATCCAAGAAACGACCAAATTTATAATAATATTGAACGTGATGAAATGGTTGTATTTACTAGTTATCTTGGCAATATTATCAATCTTTTGCAAAATAGAAACTTAGAGACTTTAATTAAACAAGAAAAAGAAATTAAAGAAGAATTATATTATAAGCATCAAGAGATTAATCAATATAAAGAAAGTATTAGATCATTTTTAAAACGCGCACAGCAAAACAAAAAAATAGGTATTTTATTTTATAAAAATAGAAAGTTTATATTTGCCAATCAAGATGCTAAAGAATTAATTAACTTTAATATTAATACCCAAGAAGGCCACCCACTAGCTCAGGATCTTCGACGTTTGGCTAAAGAAGTAGAAGAGTACAAATCCCCACAATCTTGTTTTACTAAAGATAGCAATGGTTCTAAGTTGGTTGTAACTGCTATTGCAAATCTTGAATATAATAATTTAATTATTACAATCCATTACCCAGATATTTCTGACATTATTAAACAACAAATTGATTTACTTAAAGATCCATCAAAATGGGATTATTTACTTTATCTTGAAACCACTAAGTCAGGCCAATTAATTAATCAATTAGTTCCTGGTTCTGGTGAAAACTTATTAAATTTTAAAATTAATCTTTTAAAACTAGCACTAACAAAAAAGGCTACATTACTAGAAATGCCTGAAGAAGATTTAATATCAACTGTTGAAATAATACATCACATTAGTCTTCGCGAAAATTTACATACATTAAAACTACAGGCGCCAACTAAAAACTTTGATATTGCAACAAAATTATTTGGTATCAACCCAATTTATGACAAAACAGATACTAAGCCTATATTGCAAAAATTATCAAATAACGGAACCTTATTTATACAAAATATTCATTTAATGGATATTGAAATACAGGAATATTTGGCTGAATTCATTAAATATGGTTTTTACCATATTTACAAAAGCGATCAAAAGTTATTAGCTGATGTTCGTATTATTTGTTCAACAAATCAAAACTTAAATCATTTAGTACAAGAAGGTAAATTCTCTAAATCTTTATACGATGAACTTAAAAAAACCTCTATCTCTATGCCTTCATTGCTTAGTTTGTCAGAAGAAGAATTAAAAGACTTAGCACAAGGGTTTACTGATCAGGCTACAAAGTCGAATGCATTTAAAAATATATTAGAACTCACTGATAAAGAAAAAGTTAATTTAATTAACAAACGTCCGGTTAGTTTACAAGAATTTAAAGAAAAAGTTCATTATATATTAACTGAAAAATCTAAGAAAAATAATATTTATCAAGAGACTCAATTTAATCCAGCATATAATATTGCTGATCCAAGCCTTATTGAAGCTGCACGACTTGGCAAACACGCACTTAAAGATCCTAAAATATTAGCCCTTTTATGGGATAAATTTAAAAATCAAAATAAAATTGCTACATTTTTAGGAGTAAACAGATCTTCTGTGCATAGAAGATGCAAGGAATATAGTATAATCAAGGACGAGTAGAGCTCAAAAAAAGGGGTGGCCATGTTTTTAAGTGAATTTAAAGAACGCGAAATAGAATTTTTAGTTTATATAGACGTAGAAAAAAACCTTTCAGATAACACAAAAAAAGCATATAAAAACGACCTGGATCAATTTATTAAATTTTGGGAACAAATTGTAGAAAAAGATTCAAATGAGATCCCAATAAGACAAGCCATAGAACGCTTTTTAGTATTTATGTTTCATAAAAAAATAGATAAAAGTTCTATAGCCAGAAAAATTTCATGCTTCAGATCAATCGAAAGATTTTTAACCAGTTCTGCTGGAATTAAGTTAAATTTTAATTTATTAAGACCAAAATTAAATAAAAAACTACCTATCTATTTAACAATTGATGAAATATCACATTTACTTGATAATATTAAGAATGAAGATCTACCTACCAAAAAACCATTGCGAGATAAAACTATATTTGAGCTTTTATATGCAACAGGTGTACGTTGTTCAGAATTAGTTAATATAAAATTAAGTGATATAGATTTTGATAATAAATTGATTCGTGTTTATGGGAAAGGCAGAAAAGAAAGATTAGTTTTATTTGGAGATAAAGCTAAAAACAAATTAATTGAATATATAAATCTTGAACGTGAACAATCAGAAAATTTAAATGAAGCACTTTTTCACAATAATAGAAATGAAATATTAACATCCCGCTCAATTCAACGAATTATAGAAATGTTTAGAAAGTTCTTGCAAATAGAGCGTAAAATCACCCCACACAAATTACGACACTCATTTGCAACCCACATGTTAAACCAGGGGGTAGATTTACGAATAGTTCAAGAATTACTAGGTCACAAAACTCTTTCTAGCACAGAAAAATATACGCATGTTACCATGACTGAATTATCTAAAGTTTGTGATGATCTTCATCCTTTAAATAGTATGTTCAAGCAAGATGAATAATGTTAATGACATTAATAATAAATTAGTATTCGTATTCAAAATTATTTTAATTTTATTATTAATAATCTTTGTTCGATTATTTTATCTACAAATAAGCTTGAATGATAAGCTATCTCTTTTAGGTAAACGCAACTTTACCAGAATTGCAAAAGTTGCATCACCTCGGGGCAACATTACAGATTATAATGGTCACTTGCTCGCAACTAATAGACAAGTTATAAATATTTATTGGCGCGGCACTGGAAATAAACAATTTGACCCAGAACAACTTGAGCTGATTAATAATTTACAAACTATAACCCACTCAGAATTTACACCCGAAGATCTTATTAAAATTAAAGTAACAGAACGATATTCAAGAAATAGTTTATTATTTAAAGACATACCGTTTGAAAAGCTAAGCCAAATATTAGAAAAATTATCAGCATCACCTAACTTAGAAATAGAGACCAAGTTTCAGCGATATTACACGCACAAATCATTAGCGAGTCATGTTATCGGTTATTTAAGCCAAATAGACGAAGAAACTATTGGCAAAATGGGTCTTGAAAAAATTTTAGAAGATAATTTAAAAGGACAACCAGGACAAACGCAAACCACAATAAATTCATTAGGTAAAAATCTTAAAAAAGAACAAATACTAATTCCCGAATGTGGAAAAACAATTAGAACAACTTTAGATTTACATCTGCAGAAAATTGCAGAAGAAATATTTCCTCCAGATTATAAAGGTTCGTTAATATTAATGGACCCAAGAACTGGCTCCATTAGAGCTTTATTGTCTCGCCCTAATTTTGATTCTGGGCTATTTTTAAAAAAATTATCACTGCAAGATTGGCAAGATTTCCAAGAAACTCAACCGTTTTTAAATAGAGCATTTAATGCTTGTTACCCACCCGCTTCAATTTTTAAATTAGTAACCGTAACTGCAGCACTTGATTCAGGATTAATAAAACGTGAATCTAATTGGAATTGCCGTGGATTTATAACTTACTGCGGACGTAAATATCATTGCAACAAATTAGAAGGACATGGTCTTTTAACCACTGTAAATGCTGTTGGGTTATCATGCAATCCATTTTTTTATGAAATAGCCAAACATTTAGAAATAGATACATTAGCAGATTATGCAAACAGATTTGGCTTAGGTCAAAAAACGGGTGTTATTTTTTCAGAAGAAGAAGGGTTAATTCCAACTTCAAAATGGAAGCGTAAAACATTAAAAGAAAAATGGTGGCGAGGAGAAACATTGTCTGCTGTAATTGGCCAAAGTTATTTATTGGTCACACCTATTCAAATTGCTCGCATGATTAGTGGAATTTTTGAAGGATACTTAATTAAACCTAGAATATTAGAAGATCAACCTATAGAAAAAAGTATACTTAATATTAGACCTGACGTTCTGCAATTTTTAAGAGAGGCTATGCGGATTTCTGCAACTATTGGTACTGCACAACGTGCTGGGCGAATACGGGACATTATGGTTTATGGCAAAACTGGTACTGCGCAAACTATCTCATTTGAAACGCAAGGCGATTCGATGGAAAAATCTGAACATGCCTGGTTTGGCAGTAATATTGCTTATAAAGATGAACCGTCTTTAACTTTAATTATTTTAATAGAAAAAGCCGGCCATTCTAGAATTGCTACTGAAGTTGCTAAGCAATTTTTATTGCGATACAAAAAACTTATGGTTGATTTGGAGAAGGCCTCTAGGCCGCTATAACAAAAAAGACTTTAAATATACTATAGTAATCACACTGTTAAAAGTTCTGTGAATAAATAGATTTTGCGGATACCCATGTCTGAATGCTGGGATATTATTTTTATTCTTCTGCGAATTTCTAAAGTGTGATTAATATCGGACTTAATAAGAATTTTTTATAATATTTAAGACAAAATATATTTATTAGCAATATCTTGCGTATAATTTTCCATTTTTGTTTTTACAATTTTTTTATGTGATTTATTTAAATATTGCATATCAATTTTTTTAAATAATGGTAACCATTCATCAACTTCGTTTTTATCTCTACCTAAATAAAAGAAAGCCCAATTTCTAATATAAGGATTTTCATTATCAGCAGCTGCATATTTAAAAAATCTTTTAGCATTAATATAACTTTGTGAAACTTGGACTCCATAGTAGTCAAATAACCCTAAAAAAAATGCAGCACCTTTACTATAAATTACATTATTAGAAGTATATAAAAACATCAATTGGGGTATAACATCGTTATTTCCACTATCTATATATGCATTAAGATCTTTCCACAAAGAGTCAACATCAAATTGTAATTCATCACCCTCTTTAAAATCAAATACGTTTTTTAATCTGCTTATAAAATTAGATTCTTGCTCAGCACAAAACATGTTATTAGCTGAAGAAATAAATAATATTGATAAAATTATTTTTGATAACATTTATGCTCCTATAAATTTATATTTCTGTTAAAAGATGTCATATAAAGAAATTCCTAGACCCAGGCCTACAACCTCTATAGATTCTTTAAAAAGAATTTTTTCACTTTCTGATAAAACTTTTGTATCAATATTTTTACATAATTCAACTTCTTCAGAATTTGAAATTTTCAAAGTGAGCAAATAAAGCGATATCCAATTGCTTATATAAGTATTTTCATTACCATTCAACGCATATTTAAAAAATCTATATGCATTAGGAAAATTGCATTCAACAGTAATTCCGTAATAATCACATAAACCTAAAAAAAAGGCTGCGCTTTTACTATTATTAATATCACTTGATGTATATAAAAATATTAATTCTGAAACAACTTCTTTATCTATTAAGGGTTTTATTTTTTTAAAAAATTTATAAAAATTATAATTACCCTCTTTGCTTTCTTTAAAAAATTGATGCAATTCTGACATTGTTTCATTTTGTGCTGTATCTGCGCAATTTAAATTGTGGGCTGAAGAAATAAATAATATTGATAAAATTATTTTTGATAACATTAGTAAAACTTTCTTACAAACTAGGATTAATAAATTTTTTAAATTTTAACCGGCATCCCGAGTGAATGCAATGCATTTGTATCTGGCAAAACAAATTAATTCTTAATTGATGCTAAAATTTCGGGCACAAAAAAAACCAGGAGTTTAAGCCTGGTTTAAATTTCTGTATAAGATAGTAACTTACTGATTAGCGTAAGCAGCTACTCTTTTTGCCAATCTGCCGATTTTTCTAGCAGCAGTATTTGGGTGGAATATTTTGCGCTTAGCTCTTGCAATTTGAGCTTCAGCAGTACGCATTAATTCTTGAACGTCTGCAACTTTATCTTTATTTTCTATAGCAGAAAGAACTTTTTTAAGTACTGTTTTAATACTACTTTTACGATTCAAGTTAATCAAACGTCTTTTTTCTGCTTGAACCATATTTTTTTTAGCTGATTTACTATTTGCCATTGAATTGAACCTCTATTAACTAACTATATAACTTTTACTATTTTTCCAGCTTTCATACATTTTGTGCAAACTGAGTTTCTGATAACTTTTTTTTCAGAAGCTCCTGCTAACATAAAACGCAATTTTTGAACATTCGGATAAATCCAACGTTTAACCTTGTTGTTCGCATTACTTACTAGATTGCCAACTGATGGCCTTTTATCGCATACATAACAAATTTTTGACATTTAAAAAGTCCTTTACTGTGGGATCATACTTTTCTGAGAAATCTTTTAATTTTTATCAGTATAGCCTAGATTCTGAGTTTTTTCAAATATATTAGGCCAAATAATATATTTAATTATATTAAAGTCTGAATTAGCCATTTGGCCTTTGTCCAAGTATTTCTCTCAGTCTATCTATTTCAGCTAAATCGCCTCTATCTAGGGCCATTCTTAATTCTTCTCTTACAGAATCCTCAACAACAGCACTACCAGCCTGTACTGCTAAAGCCGGCTGAGCTATTGGCAAATCACCTGAGACAGAAGGAATAGGTGGTTGTGCCGGAACATTCGCCAAAGAAGCAGCTGCATTTGCTTGTCTGTCTTGTTGCCTTTGTAGCATTAATAAAGGAAAGTTTGACCACATATATATATCAGATTCAAAAGGTCGGCTAGCGGGTTGGATTTGGAGTAAACTTCTACCTTCTAAATTAGCAGCATTTTGGGCTTGCTGAATACGTACTTGATTTAAGTATCTACTCTCAGCAGAGCCCCTAGGAGCATCAGCATCATGTTGCCCAGCTGCAAAAATTCTATCAAAATCACGCATCAAATTTCTTGGTGCTAATCTTCGATTTGAAGCTAAAGCTGGAAAAGTAATTTCGTCACCTATCAAATTAGAATCAGATTCACCCCTTTTTTTATATACAATGTCTCCAGCTTTATTAAAAGCAATAATATCTGCTGATTCTTTATCTATAATAAATATAGTACTAGTGTCTTGCTTATACCTTAATTGAAGGTCTCTAGGGTAAGCTTTTGTAGGAATTTCTACCGTGCCATTATTACCAAAAGTACTATCTTTTTTACCATTGGATAATAACCTAATTAACACATTTTTAAAGCTTAAAGGTGTATATGTAAGATCTTTTACACCAATTTGTATAGTTCTGCCTGTTTTGCGATCAAAATATGCTTTTCTTTTGTTAAAATAGTAACCTAATTCTTCTGGTGAACTAGATTTTTGAGAATTATTACATGCTACAGATTCACTAGCGTTTGAAGACGCGCTTGGTCCATATCCATGAAATTCAGGTATTAAAAAGCTTCGCTGGCCATTTGAACCACGCATTACCTGACCTGGTTGTATAAGTGTGTTATCTATATCAAATACTGGAATGTCTGGATTTGAATCCGCACTATAAATATATGAACCTAAAACCAAAAAAATGACCATAATAAATTTATTAATTTTCATATTTTTCCTCAAATTTGTTTAAAATTTAATCGATTTGTTCCATTCCACTTCCTGCTTGTCTTGCCAAAAGTGGCTGCGCAAGTACTGGTTGAAGTCGACGCTCATCATTATTAGGCCTATTACTAATGAAACGATTATAAATATTACCTAATAAATTTTCAGGATCATTAATTGCTCTGCTTGGTTCTGCTATCAAATTAGAACAATCATTGCCTTTATCAACTTTTCCTTTTTTTGTTAATTCTGGCTTAATATATCCATCTTTATCAAATACAAACATATTACCTTTCTCAGTATCCAAGACAAAAATGCTACCGTTATCTGGTCTAAAACGTAATTCAAGATCTCTTGGTTTAGCATCTGTAGGAATAGCAATTATGCCATTTTTACCATATCCACCAAAACTTCTATCTTGTGTACCATCATTTGCTAATCTAATTAAAACTGGTTTATAACCAGGCATCAATGAAGCAATCTGTATAGTTTGACCTGTAGTTTTATCAAAATATGCTTTTCTTTGATTAAAATACTGCCCTAATTCGTTAGCTTCTGTTTTTGTAACGCACATGCTTCCAGATCTATTAAATACAATTATATTATTTTTTTTCTCATCTATTACAAAAATTTTGCCTGTTTTTGGATTGCTATATAACCTTAGATCTTCAGGCATAGTATCTGTAGGAACTATTACCGAACCATTATCACCAAAAGTCGCATCTAAACTCCCATCACTTAAATACTTAATTAACATGGGGTAAACAGTATATTCAGTTATTTCGATTCTTTTTCCATCAGGTAAAATAATTGAATTTGCTTTTATATCCGAACCTAAAATTATCAAGATTATGATTATAAATTTATTAATTTTCATATTTTTTCTCCTTTTTGCCATTATACCAAACCTGATTATTTCTAATTGTAACAAACTAGCTATATAAAAACAAGGGTTACCAGAATTGCTTTTGGATATATTTAATACTATAATATAAGATATTACAATTTTAAGTTTGGAGTTAAATGAGATTGAGATTTGCAATATTGCTATTGACGATCATATCAAATTGTTATTCGGCAGGCGAACAACCGGCAGTTTCAATAATAAAATTCTATTTTGATACTAATGAAAAAAGATCACATTTTGTAAATGCTATAGCTCCTAAAATGGAAACTCTTAGAATAAATGCATTTTCAAAAACAACAATAAATCAGCTATATGTATTAACTATTAGCTTAATTGATCCACAAACTCATTCAGAATTTGAAGCATTATTGGACGCAAACATAGATGTAAATCTTTTAAATTCTCGCCTTGAAGAGTTGTCTAACCAAGAACAAGAATAAAAATCTAATTATACAAGGAATTAAAATGAAAATTAAATTATCAGCATTATTATTGTTAACTTTATTCACTAATTTAAAACCAAGTGAAATAACCCAGGAATTATCACAAAGGGTTTTTAAGGTAATTTTTTCTGTTGAAAGAACACTTAACGAAGTTCAGAATCCCATTACAGATGAAGAAAAAAGTTGTTTAGAATTTATATTTAAACAAATAAATGCAATTGCTAAATCTGAGAAAATAACTTGTCACTTATATAAGGGATTTCTAATTATAGTTTATAAAAAACAACAAATGACTGTAAGCGAATGTGAATTACAAATGAACCAACTTTTAAAAAAATATAATTGTAAAAATATAAAATATAATCTTTTTACTACTCCTTATGAATAAATTATAAAAAAAGGCCCGGAATCACGAATGATTCCGGGCCTTTTTCATTAGAAATATAATTAATTTATTTTAAAATCTTTTCTTGGCTGGATATCTAATAATTTATAAATTTCTGCAGCAAATAAAGTTTGTTTATCTATTAATGCATTAGCCAGTTTATCTAACTTATCTCTATTGGCTGATAATAATTTATAAGTTTCATCATAATATTCTTTAAGCATCTGTTGAACTTGATCTTCTACTTTATCTGGCTTTGAAATATTACAATTTACAGTTCCAACATTATTTGACATGCCATATTTATAAACCATACTTTTAGCTACTTTGGTAGCCTTTTCAAAATCATCACCACAACCAGTAAACTGTTTATTAAATACCAGTTCTTCAGCAATTCTTCCACCTAAAGACCTTTTAATTTGCCCAATTAAATCATCTTTAGAAATTAAATGAGCTTCAGTTTCTGCTAAAGAATAAGTAACACCTAAAGATTTAGATCGTGGAGAAATTGTCACTTTAAATATTGGATCACATATTTCTGGTAATAATAATGCAACTAATGCATGTCCAGCTTCATGGTAACCAATAACCGTACGCTCTTGCAGGCTTAATTGAACTGTTGTTGATTCTTTACCTAACAGTATTTTATCCCGTGCAATATCAAAGTTATGCATGGTTACATTTACTTGTTTGTTTTTTACAGCAATTATAGCAGATTCGTTTACTAAATTAGCAAGCTCGGCACCAGAAAAACCTGGAGTACCAGCTGCTAATATTTTAAAATCAATATTTAAATCTGTTTTAATTTTATTTGTATGTATCTTTAAGATTTGTTCACGGCTAATTAAATCAGGATTAGGAACGTTCACTTGCCTATCAAATCTACCCGGACGTAACAATGCCTTATCTAAAACTTCTGGCTTATTGGTAGCACCAATTACAACAATTGGCGTTTTAGATTTTTCAAAACCATCCATACCAACTAATAATTGATTTAACGTTTGTGAATATTCGCGCTCTCCACCACTTTCTCCATTAGAAGATCTTTTGGCACCTATTGCATCTATTTCATCAATAAATATTATACAAGGTGCATTCTTACGTGCTTGTGTAAATAAATCTCTTACTCGAGCCGCTCCCAAGCCAACCCACTGTTCTACAAATTCAGAACCATTAACACTAAAAAAGTTACAATTTGCTTCACCGGCTACAGCACGAGCAAGCATAGTCTTACCATTACCAGGTTCACCTACTAATAAAACCCCTTTAGGAATTTTAGCACCAATTGCTTTATATTTTTCAGGCTTACGTAAAAAATCTATTATATCTTCTAGCTCTTCTTTTGCATCAGCAACACCGGCGACTGAACTAAATTTCTCTTCAATTTCATGAGGTCTATATAACTTTGCTTTAGAATTTTTTTCCTCACTCATATTAGCATTATTCTCTGGATTTTCTTGCTTTGACTTCTGCTCTAATCTCATTCTTTCATTAGAGCTTACAATACTATCTGTAAAATATTTACTTGATTTGGAAATTACTTGATAAAGTGCATAGCTAAGTATTGTTGTAGGAAGAATCGCATACAGAGATGATTTTAATATAAGATCGGTATTATTACACAAATAATTATAAATAGTTGTTCGATTTTTATAAACCCCAGTTCCAATTAATCCCAAAATAGCAGTGGCTACTATTGTAGATTTGTATTTATCAATTCTTAATTCTAATTTTAATTTAGACAATTTATCAAAATCCACTCTGGCTTCAATATACTGTTTAGTAAGTGGATGACTTCTTTTTTCTTGTAGCTTATCAATTAAAGCGAGCAAAACTTCTTTTATAAAAACATTATTTGGATTGGAAACATACGCAGTTTTATATGACTCAAAATAAACAACCAATTGTTCACATTCTTCTTTTAATTTATATTCATTATCCTGTTCTTTGCCATTTGCAACCCCCGTTTGAAAAGCAAAAATCAATAACATCATTTTAGTTAAACGTAGAAGAATTTTCATAATTTATACCATTTAGTTATGAATGTTTTTAATGAAATAATTATATTTCATTTATTTTTAACTTCAATTCATTAAATTATAATTTGTATGCATTTTTCAACTAAATAAAAAAAATAAGGGCCTAACTTGAATTAGACCCTTATTTTTAAATTTATTATAAAAAATTTATTTTAATTTAAAATCTGCACGTGGCTCAATGCCTAGAAGTTCATAGATTTCAGCTGCAAACATTGTTTCTTTTTCTAATAGAGTTAATGATAACTTATCTAGTTTATCTCTATTATCAATAAGTAATTTCATTGCTGCTTTGTACTGTTCATCTAAAATACGTTGAATTTCTTCATCAATTTTTTCAGCTGTTCTTTGAGAATATTTTTCTTCACTTGAATAAATTGCTGTTCCAAGTCTTTCAGACATACCATAAAAACAGACCATTCTTCTTACAATTTCAGTAGCTTTTTTAAAATCACTATAAGCACCTGTAGTTAATTTATTAAATACAAGTTCTTCAGCTGCTCTTCCACCTAAACAAGATTGAACTTCTGCAAGCATCTCTTCTTTAGTGGTAGTATACTTTTCTCTTTCAGGTAAATAATGAGTAACACCTAAAGCCATACCTCTTGGAATTATGCTTATCTTAAATAAAGGATCAGAATTCAATGGAAGTAACAGCCTAACTAAAGCATGACCTGCTTCATGGTAAGCAGTTTCTTTTTTATCTTCTTCTGTAAGTAATTTAGTTTTTGATTCTTTGCCAAGTAACATTTTATCTCTAGCTTCTTCAAAATCTTCAACTGTAACTAAATGTTGATCTGCTGCTTTAGACGCGTGCAATGCTGCTTCATTTACTAAATTGGCAAGATCAGCACCAGAAAAACCTGGTGTACCGCGTGCAATTTTTTTTAAATCTACACTTGGATCAATTTTGATATTTTTTACATGAACCATTAAAATCTGTTCACGACTTGTAAGATCTGGATATGGAACTTCAACCTTTCTGTCAAATCTTCCTGGTCGTAATAATGCTTTATCTAAAACATCAGCTCTATTTGTAGCAGCCATAACAATTACAGGATCTGGTGATGTTTCAAAACCATCCATTTCTGTAAGTAACTGGTTTAATGTTTGTTCACGTTCATCATGTCCACCACCTAAACCACTGCCACGGTGACGACCAACTGCATCAATTTCATCTATAAAAATAATACTTGGAGCAACTTTACGGGCTTGTGCAAATAAATCACGCACACGCGCTGCACCAATACCGACAAAAACTTCTATAAAATCTGAACCACTCACACTAAAGAATGGGCAATTAGCTTCACCCGCTACAGCACGTGCAAGTAAAGTTTTACCATTACCAGGTTCACCTACCAACAAAATACCGCGTGGAACTTTTGCACCAAGACGTTTAAATTTATCAGGGTGCTTTAGAAAATCAACGACATCTTTTAGTTCTTCTTTGGCTTCAGCGGCACCTGCTACTGAATTAAATGTTTCTTTAATTGTAGATGGCATAAATAATTTAGCTCTGCTTTTACCCATGCTAAATATTCCACCACCGCCTGAACCACCGCCTGAATTTTTTGCTTGTCTTAAGAAATACCAAATTGCCAACGGGGTCATTAAGAATGATATCAATAATAAAATATGCCATAAACTAAAATTACCTGTTGGGTTTGCAACTGCAAATTCAACATTATGCGCTTTTAAAATATCCCAATTTTGAGGTATATCAGCTATTACTGTTTCAAATTTAGTGCCATCTTTTAGTTCACCATATACATCTTGTCCGGAAATGTTAACTTTCTTAACTTCATCTTTTTCAACTTTTTGCAGAAATTCTGAATAATTATAACTTACAATTTTACGAGTATAATCAGTTAATTTTGTAAGTAAGCCTAGACATAATATAAAGAAAATCACCGCAAAGATTAAATTCTTTGGGCCGCCTTGACCAAATGTTTGTTTCGCTTTTTTCTTAAATGACTTCATGTGTTGTTCCTATGATAAAAATAACGATACTAATAGTTATTCAACTGAATATTTGATTTTACCAACAAAAGTATTGGTAAACAATAAAAAGAATAAAAATAACTTTTTAATATAATAATATAAATGACTAGTAGTGTCTAATAATTAAGAACTTCTTAATAAAAAGGGGATTTCGTTTTAAAAAGAGAACCAACTATGAGATATCCAATTTTATCCTAGATTAATATAAAAGCTCAATTCTCATTTCTAATTGACATTTTTTAGCAATTTATTAAGCTAAAAATATATAAACCTATAACTTAATAGAGAAAATAAGGGACATGAAAAAATTAAAAATGCTATTTTTAACCATGCTAACAATCTACTCGTCTAACATTTTCGCATCTCAACCGGCACCTATAGTAGACATATCTGAAAAAAAATGTGCTGAATCTGTAATGAAAATAGTACTTATTATGGGTAAAAAGGCAAACAAAGCTGCTGAGTACAGACAAATCGTTGAAAATATTTGTGAGCAACATCAAAATAATCTAACTAAGCTATATCACAAATGTTTTGTGACTTTAATTAAAGCAGCAAATGAAGCTACCAAAATAGTAAATATGAGTTCAGGGTTTTTAATTTTTACATTATTAATGCAACATATGGAAAATGTAACAAATACTGTCAATCCTACACCAACGCAATATACAGTTAGTAAAGCTACAGAGAAACTTAGAGGCATAATAGATGCAACTATTTTAGAAATAGCTAGTTCAATAAATAAAAAATCTAAATACGAATCAATTTTACTAGCTGAAACAGAGGTAGCTTTGAATAGTATAACGAATAATGAAAGTGAAATTGAAGCAAATAAGATATTTCAACAAATGCATGAATCTACAATTAATCAATTGATAAAAGTTGCAAAAGAACATCAAGAAATTACTAGTGTGCTCGCGGGCGCAACTGTATTTGAAACATTACACAGACAAATAAAAGCTGCTCAGGAAAAAATAGTATCACAAAATAATAGTTCAGCAAAATTCAAGCCATTTTCAGGAACAACGCACAAACTGAATGAATAATAACTACTAATTATAAAATGGAATTTCATTGTAAATAGGTGACCATGAAGGCGAGGTCCAATCTTCGCCTTCATGAGTAAGATATCGCATTTGATTTGTCCAAACATTAAAGATAGCAATACGACTTTTATTCTTCTTTTCACAAGAACATATTACATAACTGCCACAAGGTGACCAAGAACAGCCATCTTTATCTGTATTGCATTTAGTTAATTGCTTAGATGTGTTTGTATTTAAATCATAAGTAAAAACTTGGTAATAACCACCTTCTTTTTTGCAATAAGCAATCATGTTATTTTTGCTTGAATAAGATGGGCATAGCCCGTTTAAGCCTGGCAAGTATTCAACTTTGTCTTTATTTAAAATTGCAATGCGTGGCTTGCATAATTCATCTATTGCACAAAAAACCAATTTATCTTCATTTATAAAAGACGGGGAAACTGCATGAATATCATGATGCGTAATTGGCTTGAATTTGCCTTTTTGCTTTTCTTCATCGAAAGTATATTCAAAAAGCCGACCTTTGCCTGCAATTGTAACAGGAATAACTATCCGCCCTTTTTCAGAAATTGTTGGTGGCATATTAATACCATCAAAATTTGCAACTATACTTTTTTGCTTATTTTCGTTTATTGACATTAGTTTTACATTATATTTGCCATGCTTAGAAAAATATATTTTCACATTTGTTGGATGCCATTTTGATAATAATATTGTTGTTGGTTCAGTTACAATTGCTTGAGATCTTGATATACCGTTCATAAATTCAGTTGGATGAAAAACATGTAGATGAGTATGCTTTTTATTCACTTTTTTACATGCTGCTATAGATGTATAAAAAGAACTTTCTCTGCCTGTTAGGTCTGGGGATAATGTATCTGCTAATTTATGTGCCAATGCTGAAAAACTACTATTTTTTTGATATAATTTCTTACCTTTTATCATAGTCGCTTGCATAGTATCATATAATCGCCAAGAAATACCATTTCCTGAAAGCTTATTTAAAAATAAAGCAAAAATATAATCTTGTTTTGCAAAATCTTTAATTTCACTTTTAGTTTTTAATTTATCAAATTCCGATATTGTGATTGCTAATTGCCCACTACACTCAAGATCATTTTTTAAATTTTCTGCAAATATTCGAAGGTCGCTTGAAACTTCATCGACTAACCCAATTAGAAGCTTCATTTTTTCATGATATTCAGCTTTTAAATTAAGTTCAAATGAGTAACTAAAATTAAGTAAGAAAAGAAGAGAAAAAAATAAATATTTCATAATTATCCAAAGTTAAAAATCTTTGGATAATTATAACCTAAAAAATTTAAAAAAAAATGTTTAATTTTTAGCAATTTCTAATAAATTTTTAATAAATATTTTAGAAAAAATTGGAACTCCAGGATTATCCGGATTTACAGAAGAATTATATATATTAATAATACTATTAATATAATCTATTACTTCATTGCTGGGCATTATGGTTTTTAATTTTTTAATAAGTTCTTTTAGGTTTTCTGAAATTCTACTTCTAACATAGCTTCTTCCATCAGATGCATATTCATTAAACAAGTCACTTAATTGCATTTTTATTGTTTCTTTTTGGGCATCATCCATTAATAAAAGAAGATTTCCAACTGCTGCATTTTCCTTTACGCAAGCACCATAAGCACTGAAAACAACATTCATTAAAATTAGAATTTTTAACCTTTTCATATTTACCCCCTTTTTATTCATTATAAGTATAAATAAAATCACCATTAAAAAACAATAGTTTAGCTAGGATTATCCTTTAGCTTAAGGGTAATAGTACTATAAATTTAGCAATTTAAGGTTAATATAAACTCCCTACCTTTAACTTCCGTAGGCATAGTAGTTTTTAAAATAGCGTTTCTCAGACTAATATCGTATGCAAGAATATTTGAAGACTTTTCAATTTTAAAGTTTTCTACTTTACCATCTTTATCAACTTTAATATTAACTTTACATTCTACATTCTTTGGCAGCCCTAATGGTGGCTTCCAGTACTTTAGAATCTCTTGTTGAATTGATACCACTAACTGATAACCTTGCATGTCTTGTGTACCTAAATAAATCGCCAAGGGCTCATCTAATAATTTAGTTTCTTCTGGCAATACTTCATTTATAACTTCTGGAACTTTCTCTTCTATTTTTTCAGGCTCTATTGGTGGCTCTACTTTTACTGGCTCAGGTTTCTTTATTTCTTCTTTAACAACTTCTGGCAATTTAGCTTTTTTTGTGACTTTTTTATTCTTTGTTTGTTTTTGGATAATTATAGCTTTTTTAGCCACTTTATTTTTAGCCTTAATTGCAATAGCTTTTTTTGCAGAAATCTGCTTTGTCTTTTTAGCACGTGCTCGTTTAGATAATTTTTTAAGTTGTTCAATAGAACCAGGAACATTTTTAGCAAAAGGTAAAAATATAACAGGTACAGGAGGATTAGTAATTAAATCCTTATTTAAAAAGATATCTAAGTTTAATGTTTTATCGCGAAGTATAAAAAGAAACACAATTAAAAGAACTAAATGCATTAATAAAGAGACGACAAAAATCTTTTTAAACAAAATTTTAAAATAAGATTTATTGTTGTTTTGTAGCCAACGCCACATATTTTTCGCCTTCTATTGAATTTACTAAATCAAGAACTTTAATAACTTTATCATACTCAACAGACTTATCAGCTTTTAAAATAACAATTTTATCTTTTGAGTTTGCTAAGGCAATTTTTACTTGTTCAATTATATTTTTTAACTCAACTTCTTTTTCATTTAAATAAACTTTACCCTTATCATCTATGTTAATTTCTATGTTTTGCTGCTTTGCATTAATATAATCTTTTTTATTTTTTGCTTCAGGCAAATTAATTTTTAATGAATTTTGCAACATGGGAGTAGCAACCATAAAGATAACTAATAAATTTAATGCTGTATCAATTAATGGGGTTAATGAAACTTCAGGCAGAGCAACTAATCTTCTTCTTCTTTTAAAACGCATGCTTTACTCCACTTCTTGGGTAAAAAATCTTTGAACTGTATCAAAAAATTTAGTTGAAAGTTGCAAAAGCAATTGCTCAATTGATACTACTCTATGTTTTAAATAATAATAAATAGCTAATGCTGGTATTGCTACCATAAGACCAGCTAAGGTTGTAATTAAAGCTTCTGCTATACCAGGTGCTACTGTAGTAATATCTGCAGATTGTTTTTTACTGATTTCCATAAATGCTTGGATAAGACCCCAGATTGTACCATACAACCCTAATAAAGTTGAAACTGATGCAGTAATAAATGCAATAGATAAATATGATTCTTCGTGATAAACCATCTCGTCTATTAAACTGTCTGTTTTATATTGCAAAAATTCCCATTGCTTTTCTGTAAGTTCTGATTTTTGCATATTTGTTTTTAATAAATTTTTTAAACTATTTAATTCTTGTGTCAAAAAATATCCAGAAATATTATTTTTATTGTGTGAAGCAATTTTGATTACATCTTCTATATCTTTTGCTTCATTCATATGCAATATAGTATTTTTTAGTTGTTGAATTTTCATTCTCCAAATAATAACCTTATAAAACAATATTGCCCAACATATAACTGATAATACAAATAAAATTAATAAAACTATCCAGGTCATATAATCTGAATACATTATTAATTGCCACATTGAGTTTCCAAGTACCTTCATATTATTTCCTTAAATTCTAATTTTTTAAAACCATACTAAATTATAGCTAATTTTATTTTTTTAAATATTTTTTTAATACAATATTCTTCAACTCTTCTTTATCATGTATATCATCATCAATCTGTAATTTATAAGCTTCTTGCAAAATCTCACCCAATTGTGGGCCAGGTTTAATATATTCTATTAAATCTTTTCCCTGCAATAAAGCATCTTCTGGCTTATCGAAAATATTTAAATTTTTAACTTTATTTACAAATTCTTCAACAACTAAATCAGGCCCCGGTAAAGGCAGGCCCTTGATTATATTACGCCCTAATCGATCGGCCAAAAACAATTGTGACAACATTTTCATATTTGCATAAGGCACAAGATGCCCTGCTAATCTTTTATATGCAGCACTACCTGCTTTGTTTTTGATCAAAGCACCTGGCTGCATATGATATCTAACCAATTTTAAAACAGTGCGCTTAAGATCTATATTATTAGTAATTCTTGCCAATAAAGTTTTTGCAATTTTTTCACTTTCAACTTCATGACCAAAGCTTCTATATTTGCCATCAATTAATTGCGTACAAGTAGCTTTACCAAGATCGTGGCATAATGCAGCAATAACTAAGATTAATTTGTCATACTTGTTTTCATACTCGAAAGTAGCAGCAGCATCTACAGCTTGCATAGCATGCTCAAAAACATCACCTTCTGGGTGCCAAGATGGTTCTTGCGGTACATTTTTTAAATTATAAACTTCTGGCAAAACTTCTTTTAATCTATTAATTTGATCTAACCATTTTATACCAAGCGAAGGTCTTTTAGATTTTAAAAATAATTTTTCGAATTCTTCTTCAATACGTTCTCTAGAAATATTTGCAATATTCATATTTGCGCAAATATTATTCAATTCTTCATCTGGTTGCATTTCAAAGCGACCTATAAATTGCATTACCCTATAAAACCTAAGTGGATCTTGCAGAAATAATTCTTTATCTGTTGCACGCAAAATACCTTTTTGCAAATCAGCTTGCCCATTAAATGGATCAAGTAATTCATGCGAAACTAAATCAATCCCAATTGCATTTATAGTTATATCTCTACGTCTAAAAGCTTCTTGTACTGACATAAAAGGATCAACTTCAACATTTGGCTTGCGACCTGCACTATCTGTTCTTGGCAATGACCAATCTATATCTAATCCATGCAATTTAAATACACCAAAAGATTTACCTACTAAGCTTACTTGTCCAAAAGATTTTAAAATTTTTTCTAATACTTCTGCCATTAAACCATGCACTTCTATATCTAAATCTTTTATGTGTATATCTAATAACAAATCGCGTACTGCACCGCCTACTAAAATTGCTTTACCATTATGCTCTGCAATCTTCTGTATTATAGTTTTGAGCAATTTATTTTTATCTAAAATTAGATCAATTTTTTGGGATAGTTTTTGGGATAGTTTATTCATATCGCCCGTTCATGGTGAATGTTTTTACGAAGTAAAAATGTATCGAACCATTAGTTTAAAATGAAAAGCAAGATTAGTACAAGTTTTAAATTGACCAAATAAGACCAGTTGTTAGATTTATTCCTTGTTGTGCCAATAAATTATAAATATTAAAATCTTGTATTTGATTAAGAGAAATTGGATTATCCATTTCAAAATCAATTTTATAATTTTGCGCATCATACTGTGTTATATGACCTGATGGATAAACTTGATCTTGGATATTTATAAATTTTTCATAATCATTGTAATTATTAAATTGTATAATAAACCTATTATATGATTCTCCAAAATCTATACCAGCTTGTTCAGTATCAGACATATTGCTAGTATCCCGAAATAATTCAGTCATAGCCGGCAAAATATAACCATAAGGCATTAATAACAAGATAAATAAAATTTTTTTCATAAAACCACCTTTCTCACTTCAAAGATTCATATATCATTGATTTATAGCATATCAAAAGCAATCTAATAAAGTCAAGGCTATTTTCTAATAGAAACAATGCTATAATTATTAATAAAATCATTTTAAAAATTCATTAAACGAGTATAATTTTAAAACTCATAAAAATTAAACCTTTAAAGGCACGTATGAAAAAATTTACAGCTCTATTTTTACTTAACTTTTTTATTGTTTGTATCTCAGCTAATAATATTGAAATTAAAACAGAAACTATTGATCTCGAAAATGCAAAAATAAATATTTCAGTTCCTGTGAAAAACAAAGATATAATATTTAAAGAATTTTTAAATATTTCTAGTAACAACCCAAACATAGAATTATCTAATATTCAATTCAAACCAGAACCTGTAATGCAATATGTTCCAGCAGTTGATAAACAAATTTTAGTTTTTAATAAAGATTTTAATATCTTATTAAATGCCAAAAAGAAAAATGAAATATCAGGAGCAAGTAATTTATTTTTAAGCTATTATAGAAATAATCAAGATGCAATAGAAGAACATTCTTTAGAAATAGAATTATTCAAAAAAATAGAAGTTCCAGCAAAGCCACAAACAGATGAACCAAGTTCACCAAATGTGCAAAGTACAAAAAAAATTGCAAAACATAATTCTGAAAAAACAGGTTTTTGGAATAATATAAATAAATTATCTACCTATGTACAAGATACAATAAAAACAAATAATTCAATGACCTTACGCTTTTTTCTAGTATTTTTATTAGGCTTATTAATGAGCCTTACCCCGTGCATTTACCCTATGATACCTATCACAGCAGGTATCTTACAAGCACAAGGTAGCAAATCAGTATTTAAAAATTTATTATTATCTCTTTCTTATACTTTTGGAATAGCTACAACATTTGCAGTATTTGGTTTGTCAGCAGCACTGACAGGAAATTTATTTGGCAAAATATTAATGCATCCAGTTTTTATATTATTTATTGTCGCAGTACTTGCATACTTTGCATTTGCAATGCTTGGCTTTTATGAATTATACATACCAAATTCAATGCAAACCGGTGCATCGGCTAATGTAAATGGATCTTATATTTCTGCATTTATTTTTGGTGCAATTAGTGGAAGTGTAGCATCACCTTGCTTATCTCCTGGACTTGCATTACTCCTTTCAATAGTGGCCACTTTAGGTAGCAAATTTTTAGGCTTTATGCTTTTATTTACTTTTGGAATGGGATTAGGAATACCTCTTTTAATTATTGGTACATTTTCAAGCTCATTAAATGTATTACCTAGATCTGGTTTTTGGATGGTAGAAATAAAAAAATTATTTGCTTTTATGCTTTTTGGAATGTGTTTTTACTTTTTGAGTAATATTATTGCTTATAACAAATTAATTTGGTTAATTGCTGCTTTCATATTAGCTTCAGGAATTTATTATTTAAAAAATATTTCTGTTTATGATTCTAAGTTATGGCGCGTTATAAAAAATATTATTGGTATTGGCTTATGCGCATTTTCAATAGTTTTATTTTTTAAAGCTTATCAACAAACTTTTTATCCTCAATCAACCGTAATTGCGCATTCAGAATTATGGATGGCAAATTATGATGAAGCAAATCAAAAGGCATTGTCTCAATCTAAAAAATTGTTTATTGATATTGGTGCAGATTTTTGTTCATTGTGCAAAGCTATAGATTCACAATTATTCAATAACGCTGCAGTAAAAGAAAAACTTTCTGATTTTGTAACTGTAAAAGTAGATGCGACAGATGAAGCTTCTTATCCGTATCATAATTTAAAAACTAGTTATGATATTATCGGTGTACCAACTATTTTAGTAATTGACCCAAGTAGTAAGGCATTAATTAAAAAATGGGGCGGAGAACTATATAACATAACTCCTGAAGAATTTATTGAAGAATTAGAAATAATAACAAATGACTAAAAAATCTATCCTAAGCGCTTTTGGGATTATTTTAAATTTTATATTTTTGATCAATTGCGACAATAATAATGTAAGTAAATTGTTTCAATTAAATAAAAATATTATCAGTTCAACTGAACCTAAATTTAAAATTTCAAGAATTGGTATACAAAATGACAATCTTATTTTGTGTGGGACAAATTTAAACAAGCTTCAATTGTTAAAATATGATCCTAATACAAAACTAAAAGAAGAATTTGGTATTAATGGTAAAGTAATATCGGGATCTTTTGAAACGGCTAAATTAAAAATCGATAATATTTTAATAGATCCAAAAGATAACAGTATAATAGTGTGTGGTATTTCTTATAATTTAAATAACAAAACAAAAGTTATAATTTATAAATTTGATGAATATGGCAATTTATTATTTCTAAGCTTTATACCAATCGATAATTTAATAAGAACTTTTGATCTCAAATTCACTGAAACTGGTGAATTGACATGTGGATTAGCTTGCAGTAATACTTTTTCAATTATTAACTTAACTTTAGAAGGTTTACTTAATAAGAAATTTGGCAAAGATGGTATAAAGTCTTTTGAAATATCCAAAAAAGTACTTAATATTATTTCCACTGTCTCAATGGAAAAACTTAAGTTAGCTATTCAAAATAATGAAAATATTATAATTGGATATTCTATAAAAAATAAATTTACTTTAATAAGATTAACTGAGGAAGGAAATATAGATAAATCTTTCAATAAAACTGGTGCAAGAGATGGAATTTTAAATGATATTACTACACTAAATAATAATAAAATAATTTTGTGCACAACATCTGTAGAAAAAAAGAAAATTTTCATAACAAAGTTACGTGATAATGCTGAAATAGCTATAAGATTTAATCCTTTTGTTTTGCCAAAAATCTATTTAAATCAAAATGTAAACTTACAAATACAACCAAATAATAGCTTTACAATATTTAGCAATTTAAGAGATAAATATATTATTACAAGTTATAAAAATCTATGATTAAATTTATAAAAATCTTCTTATCAATTATTATTTCTTATTCTATATTTTATATAAGTTTGTATTCTATCGCATTTTATAATATTAACTTTTATAAAACTGAATTTCAAAAACATGGAATTTACAATAAATTTCCAAATCATGATATTAATAAAATTAATAACAATGTACTAAACTATCTAAAAAACTCTGAACACGAATTAATAAAAAACTTTTTTAACAAAAGAGAAATAGAACATTTACGCGACGTTAAAGATCTATTTTCTGCATTTACTAAAATATTTAAAATATTATTAATTATTTTTATAATTTTAAGCTTTTTATTATTTTTTTATTCACAAAGTTTTAAGATTTTTGTTATCAAAATTCTTAGCTCTCTTATTTACGGATCTATTATTTCTATAAGCATAATATGTGCTCTTGGTTTATTAATTTTCTTTGATTTTGATAGCATCTTTATACAAATGCATAACGTATTTTTTAAACCCGATACATGGATATTTAATTTTGATGACAATATTGTAAATTTATATGTAGAAGATTTCTTTTATAACATTGCAATTTGTCTTGTAAAAACAATTTTAATAATTTCTAGCAGCATAGCTGTTACAAGCATAATTATTCGTAAGATATTGACAAACAGATCAAAAATTTAAAAAACTAATATTTATCGTCTTAATAATAGAGGTAAATATGAAAAAAATTTTAATCTTAGCTTTAATATTAGTTATTTATTCTAATGCTTTTGGGCTAGAGCAACAATCTTATGTACACCTAACTTTAAGTACTCTTAGCTTAGAATTAAATAAACTAAAAGAAAATCAGGATAACACAAACAAGCTTACCGAACGTTTAAAAGATTGCATACAATCATTAACTACTATTTCTCAGACTGTTTTAACAGATCATAGTTTGATTATAAATCGACTAATTAATGCAGAACATCAAATAACAAACCTCGTTAATAATTTTCAAGATTTAACCACTAAATTACAAAATGCTGAAACTAATTTAGAGCAATCAAAAGCTATAGCTATAGAAAAAAATGCTAATCTAGAACAAGAAATTCAGGATTTGCAATCTCAGATACAATCTTTATGGTCAACACTGAATGGTAATAACTTTTTAAATGATTAAAACGATAAGTAATAAAAAAGCTTGGTATTATTAATTAATTTTAATAATACCAAGCTTAAATTTATATGAAATTATTTAAAAACCGCCGGTCTTTTTTATATCTACTTGTTTTTGTTTATAACGAACTATTTCTTCGTTAACTACATCTAAACATTTATCGATTGCTTTATACATTTCAGGATCTTCTTTTTTTACAACAATTTCAAAACCGTGTGGACCATGAATTCTAACATCACAAACATGGTGGTGATGAGTTTTTAATACATCTAATGTAATATCCATGAATATCGGTTCTTGTACATACTTTAAAAGCATATCAATATGTTTTAAATGATCTTCTATATAGTTTCTTAAAGCTTGAGACTTTTCAGCTTCATGCTCATGAATGCCTTTGATACTAATATTCGTTTTCATTTGAGCTCCTTTGTAGAAGGTTATTTAAAGTCAGTATACTGAATAATTACTTCTAAGGAAAGTTTTTAAAAAACTATACTAAATACTCAGCTATTAAATCAGCATGTACTTGTGGAAATTTAAGTTCTTCCAAAGCATAGTAAATTTGTTCTGCAAGTTTACGTCTAAATTGAATGAATTTATGTTTCATTTCTTGTATATTTCTAATTTCAGGCAAAGCATTCAGATAATCACAAACTATCTTGCCATCCCTATCTTCTACTCCAACATCAACACCTTTTGCTAACAACAAATCAATAACTTTTAGCTTTTTGTATAAAAACGCAATGATAATTGCAGGAGTTCCATCGACATCTTTTGCATTTACGTCTATACCAAGATCTACAAGAAATTTAACCATTTCAAAAGAAGATTTTTTAATTACTTCACCAAAGTATTGAATATTAAATTTTCCACCTTCATTAAATAATGTTTCAATAATATCATACGGCATTTGACATATAATTGCTGTAGAAAGATATTTATTGGCATTAAAATCTTTAAATTTGTATATATTCTCTAAATTATTTCTTATTATATTTATATCATTATTTGAAATGCATTCTAAAAAATTAGCATCATTTATCTCAGATAACTCATCACAAGTTATTCCGCACATACAACTAAAAAACGCGGTTAAAAGAAATAACCCATCGATAACACCACAAAATATTGCTAATATTTTCATCAGGTTTTTTGCACCTGAGGAATCTAATAATAAATAAGCAATTATAAATGGTAAAACTTGTATAACAAAAATAAGCAAAGAAATTCCATATAAAACAATAGTCCCACCTGGACAACAACAACACATTATACGTTTTAGATATTTAAAAGTTTTTTTTAAACTATTATAATTCTTATATTCGACATCATACAAACTCTTGAATAGGTAAAAATTTTTATTTTTTAAACGTAATACAAGTGCATCTCTTTGTGCAGCATTATCTTTGATATTTATAACAACTTGTTCCATTGCCAATGATATTGTCTGTGAAAAACATATAACAAGTGTAAGCGATATTAAAATTGCTTGTGATAATTTCATACTAAATACTCAGCTATTAAATCAGCATGTACTTGTGGAAATTCAAGTTCTTCCAAAGCATAGTAAATTTGTTCTGCAAGTTTACGTCTAAATTGAATAAATTTTTCTCTCAATACTTGTCGTTCAATTTCAGAAAACTCATTTATATAATCAAAAACTGTCTTGCCATTCACATCTTCTACCCCAATATCAACCCCTTTTTCTAATAACAAATCAATAACTTGAAGTTTACTATTATTGATTGCTGTAATTATTGCTGGCGTGCCATTTTCATCTTTTGAATTTACATTTATGCCAAGATCCACAAGTAATTTAATTCTTTCAAAAGAAGCTTTTTCAATTATTTTACCAAAATCTTTGACATTGAATTTTGCATCTTTATCAAATATTAATTCAATCATATCATCTGAAAATAATACATTAGTAAGTGCATGCGTTAAATATTTGCTTAATACGCTTTTTTTAAATGTAAATTTCTTATCTAATATATGAGAATTATCAAAACAAAGCCTTTTTAGCTGCCATTCTTTTTCATTATCTCCGAACCAATCAGGAAAATAATTTGGAAGATCAATATTGTTTTCACGTATTTGACAACGTAATAAAAGACCTAAAACAAGTAGCAGAAAGGAAGATACGGCATAAACTATAACATCTCTTATATCATCCCTATATATTATAGCAAGAGTACTTAAAGCGATTGCTGCAATTAAAAATAACCGAACAATGACTACCATAAGATATTCATCATTTCGACAACCACAAGCAAATACATAATTTATAGATCGAAGCATAGCCACTGATAAAAATCTGGGTAAGCAAAATATAACATTAAGAATAAATCTCAATTTTCTTTCCTTCATGCCTAGATCATAACCATTTTTAAAAAATTCTTTATGTTTATTTTTTAATCGTTGGACCAAAGAATTGATTTCAATAAGCTCCTCATTTTCAGCCAAGTTGGCACCTGCCGGTAAAATATTGTCATTTATGTCTATAATAAAATCACCATCATCAAAATGGAAATTTACAATAGAATTATCTCTTTCTGATTCTTCCATTGCCAATGATATTGTCGGTGAAAAACATATAAGAAGTGTAAGCGATATTAAAATTGCTTGTGATAATTTCATGTCTAATTTTCTCGTTTCTAAGTCTATATGTTCTTATTTATACAAATAAAGGTAATGATTTCTCATTACCTTTATCAAAAAACAATATAAAATATAAAATAATTCTTATCTTTTTTTAATACTACGTTTACGAACAACAAATTGAACAGGTGCACCTTTTAAATCGTATTCAGCACGTAATATATTTTCAAAGAAACCACGTTGACTGTCAGTAAACCATTTCGGTTCATTCACTTTTAATAGAATGTTAATTGGAGCATTTAAAACTTGCTCAGCATTAAATACTATTAATGGTAAACCTTTATGAAAGAGAGGCTTTTTAGCTAACGCTTCTCTAAATAATTGAGTAATTTCTAAGTTGTTAAATTTACGAGAATGCTTATGCCACACTTCATCAATCAATGGTAATAATTTACCTAAATTTTTATCAGTTAAGCATGATATATAAAGAGTTTCGACTTTCTTTAACATAAATTCATATGGTTCAAGACTATATTCAAAATCTTTTTTTAATTCAGGAGTTAAAAGATCATATTTGTTAAATAGTAAGATTAATGCTTTGCCTTGATCAAACGCATAAAAAGCTAATTTTAATTCTTGATCAGAAATTGCACCTTGTGATGCATCCATTAACAATAAAATTATATCAGCATCTTTAACTGCATCAAATGAACTCTTAACCATTAACTCTTCAATGCGTTCAGTAACCGCTCTTTGACGACGAACACCAGCAGTGTCGGTAATTTGAATAGTTTTTTTATAAAATTTAATTTTTTCACTTACAGGTTCACGTGTAGTACCAGGAATATCTGTAACAATTGAACGTTCTTTTTGAACCAATATATTTAACAGAGAAGATTTACCCGCATTTGGTTTTCCCAATAATGCTACTTTATAAATAGCATCATCTTCTTCTTGTGCAGGAGTTTCATCACTTTTAATTTCTTGTACAATTACGTCTAATAAATCGCCAACGCCAATACTATGAGTAGCAGACAATGGCACATTATGCTCAAAGCCTAATTTAGCAAATTCATGCTCATGTTCTTGCGTTAATTTATTATCAGTTTTATTAATAACTAAAATAACTTTTTTGCCAGACTTATGAAGCACGCGTGAAATTTCTTGGTCTTCTTGCAAAATACCTGTAGTTCCATCACATACAAAAACAATAAGATCTGATTCTTCTACCAACTGTAAGCCAATGTCTCGCACTTTTCCCAAAATAAGATCTTGAGTTTTGCGTAAATTTAAACCACCACTATCTATCAATTCAAACTTAACATTATCCCACTCAACTACATCTTTTACAAAGTCACGTGTAACACCTTCATAATCTAATGTTATAGTTTTAACTGTTGTAGAAAGACGGTTAAACAGTGTTGATTTACCTACGTTCAAACGCCCTATAATAACTACTTTTTTCATTGTTCATCCTGAATTTCTTCTATTGTGCCAGGGAAAGAATCGAGTAACATGTTTGCAGATTGCCATTTGCTTTTATCTGAAACGTCAATTTTATTTCCCAGGCTCCCTTGTTGTTTATCAAAATTTTTAATTATTGGTTTTTCTATAAAATTTTCACTTACTTGCTTCGCTTGAACTGGTTGAGTAGCAGTTGCAGATTTATCAAAATTTAATTCTAAAGAAATTTGCTTACCATAAACTTTATTTAATATTGGAGTCCAAATACCAATATTATCATTAATTATATCTTTAAAAAAAGTAAAATTTTGGCCGAGCGTTACAATTACTTTAGAATTTTCTATATCATAATTTTGATATTTTGCTTGTGAAAATATTGAATTTAATATTGGATCATTATATGTTTTTATTTCTTGTAAAAACTTATCCCACTCGTTTGTTTCTCGCGTCACTTCTATAACTGGAGCTACATCTTCTACTTGTGAAATTTTTATTTCTTCTGTCTTTATTTCATCTAATTTCTTTTTAGTGCCTAAACCATTATAAGTTGATTGTGTTTGCACCGATGATGTTGCAACTTTATTTGTTTGATTAGGAATCGGTCTTGAATCAACTGAACCAGATGGCTTTGATATAACAGTTTTTTTAGTTTCCATTGTTAACAAACGCAACAATAATAATTCTAAATAAAGGTGCTTATTTATAGTTTTTAAAAATAATGATTCAGCTTTAAAAAATTCTTCTACAATAAATAACAATCTATCATTTGGAAAATCTTTAGAAACTTTTTGAATGTCGCGCGCCGATTCTAATTTAGAATTTACACCAAACTTCATGCGTATTGCGATGTTTAAAATTTCATTTAATCTGTTAAAAATATATTCAGGCGAAAAAGAACTGAATTTAGTTTCATCTAAGAAAGTAATAAATTCTTGTGGTGATTTTTGCAATACAACACATTGTAAAATATTTAATAAATTTTCATCTGATATGTGCCCAAGGACATTTAAGACTACAGGCTTAGTTATCACACTACTTGAAAACTTTACTTGTTCTAATAAATTAATAGCATCTCTAGCTGAACCCTGGGATTCTTTCACTATAATTTTTAGACCATCAATTTCATAATTAATAGATTCATTTTTACAAATTTCTTCAAGATAATTGACTAGATCTACTTCAGGTATTGAAGAAAAAAATATTTGAAAACATCTTGAACGAACAGTTTCTATAATACGTTGGACATCTGTTGTCGCTAAAATAAATAGAACTGTTGCTGGTGGTTCTTCTAAAATTTTTAAAAAAGCATTAAATGCTGCCTTACTTAACATATGGGCTTCATCTATTAAATAGATTTTTTTTCTGCCCATCAAAGGCATAAAAGAAGAGCTTTCAATAATTTGACGCACATTATCAACACCTGTATGGGATGCTGCATCAATCTCTATAAAGTCAGGATGCTTACCAGCAACCATAAATTCGCAAGAGTTACATTCATAACAAGGAATTGCTTGTTTAGGATTCTTTTGAAAATCTGCCAATTTTTGGCAATTTATAGCAGCTGCAAATACACGAGCTGATGTTGTTTTACCACATCCTCTTTGCCCTGAAAAAAGATATACCGGAAAAAAGGTGTTTAAGTACAAGCCGTTTTTTAAAATTCTGACGCAAAGATCTTGACCTACTATTTGATCAAAGTTCTTTGGACGTAACTTACGTGCTAAATTAAGATTTTCTGTGTTCATAATATTTAATTTTAGCAGCTTTTAAGAATATAACTACCAATAAGTATGCTCATCTTTATTGTGAACAGTAATAGACAATTTACCACTTTCTCTTCTTCTGACTGTATATTTACTTCCTACTTCTATTTTAACTGTCTTACAGTTATCAACATCAGCATTAGGATCTTTTAAATACATTAAAAATTCCAAATTTCTATAAATTGTTAAATATTTAATTTTTTTAAGACTTAAAATTCTATTTAATTTGATTTTTACAGAGACTCCAGAAGAAATAACAATACCAACATGATAAAACTTTTTACCTTCAGTAGTCATAAAATAATGTTCATTAAAAACTGATATGTCTCTATTGGTAGCATTTTCAATAGTTATTGTATCATCCTCACCATAATGAGACTCTAATTTATTATAAAAACTAGAAAGAGAACTATTTTCAGCTGCATTAATTTGCAAAACTAAAAACAACAAAGTTAGAATTCTTTTCATAATATCCTATTGCGATGTTAAGAGCGACGCCATACATAATGCTTCCAATTTTTGTCTAGCATCAGATCTAATTGGACTTTTTATTATTACTTTAGCTATCTTAGATAACTCTGAATAGTATTTATCATGGTCAAAATCTTTAGGATATTTTATATTTTTCGCGTGGTAAAATAGCTCATACAAAATACCTGCGAATTTATTCAATTCAATACGACCATCTTTCTCTACAAATGTAATATCAGGATCATGATCCAATAATCTAATTATGTTAGGATAATCTCTAGAATGAATTACCAGCATGCTCTCAGAACTAGAAATATTAAAAAATATCAACACTACAAAAAACAAAGAAATAATCTTTTTCATTTTAATCCAAATAAAAACAGGGAAAGTATACAAGATTAAATTTACCCCTGCTGCTTCCTTTCGGATCTGACAGATTCTGCAAACTAACCCTTATACTTTCCCATACTTATAATTCTAGTTAATTAGACTAGAAAAAAATTCTTAAATTCACTTAAGAAGCTGGCCTGCCATACGAAGCTTTAGCGATGTATGGTGGAGAGAGAGGGATTCGAACCCTCGATGCCTCTTTCAAGACATACACGATTTCCAATCGTGCTCCTTCGGCCACTCGGACATCTCTCCGAGTATTATTTAAGCTACAGTTTTTTTAACAGGAGCGCGTTTTGGCTTTTTGTTAGCTTCTACTGCGCCTGCTTCTGTTTCTTCTTCATCTTCTAAATTAATTTCAGGAACTTCAAGTTCTTGTTCAAAAACTACAGCTTCAACTGGAGCCGCTTGTTCTTTTTCTTTTGTTGCACCAATTTTATCTTTGCCACGTTGAATAGCATCAGCAAGATAATCTACTAATATTTTAATACTCTTAGGAGAATCATCGTTAGCAGGAATTACATAATCAACGAATGAAGGATCTGAGTTAGTATCACAAATAGCTACAACTGGAATACCCAATTGCGCAGCTTCTCTAATTGCTGTTTCTTCTTTTTTAACGTCGATTACTATTAATGCGCCAATAGGCCACGCTAATCTTCTAATTCCGCCAACACTTCTATTTAATTTATCTAAATTCTTTTGAAGTAAGTTTAATTCTTTTTTTGTATAATTAAAGTCTGCTGATTTAGCTAAAACATCTTCATAATGTAACAATTTTGTAATTGTTTTTTTTACTTGAGAATAATTAGTTATAAGTCCGCCAACCCATCTATGATTGATAAAAGGCATGTCAACTCTTTTTGCAGCTTCAAATACTATTTCTTTTGCAGCTGGCTTTGAACCAATCCACAAAATAGGTTGTTTTTTTGATGCCATGTCTTCAAGAAACTTACCTGCTTTTTCTAAAGCATATGCAGTTTTTGATACATCTATTAAATGTATTCCGCCTCTATGTCCCCAAATATAAGGAGCCATTTTAGGGCACCATTTAGTAGTTTTATGTCCAAAATGAACACCAGCTTTTACCAATTCTCTAAAATCTATCATCTGAGCGTATCCTTCTAGGGGTTACAAAATTGCTTCTTGGGCCTGGTATATAATAACCAGAAGCCACCCCAAATTTTAAAGAAGCAAATTAAAAACAATATTTACTATTCTATAATAACAAAATATCCAAACTATTCAATTAAAAGCTTAAAATTAAGCTCCAATAACTTCATTTCTTGATACAGCTTTTTGAAATCTATTTCCCAATAACACGGAAGCTATAAACCAAAGACTAACTGTTACTGCAAAAAATATATAATGAATACCCATAAATGCAGATAAACCATGTTCATTAAATACAGTCTTTGCAAAAATATTAAATCCTGAACCAAAACCTTTAGCAAGTTTTGAACCGAATGAATCGATCCATGATTTTGATTTAAATTTAATTTCTTTAATAGTCGGAATATATAAACTTTCACGAACAGGATAGCTTATTGCATAGTTTAATGCACGAAGTACAATATAAACCATACCAACAACACCAAATGTATTATTTAACATAAATACAAATAATAAAATTCCAACAACAGTAGGCACTAGAATCAAGCATCTTCTTTCACCAAGTATACGCAATAATGCATTGGTACCAAGTAGTGAAATTAAACAACCAATTAAATGCACCATAAAAATTTGTTTGAATAAAGAACAACTAAGATCTGAAATATCAGAGCTTGTTCCTTTTGCTAAAAGCAATCTTTGATAACTTAAAATTACGTTTATTACTTCGTAGAAAAATATCATACTAAAAATACCAAGAACATATGGCTGCTTTAGAATCAAAGTAAGTCCAGAAAATAAACTAACTTTTTCTTTTTCCGGTTCTTTTTCTTTTTCTTTTGATTGTTCTTTTTCTACTTTATAAACAGCTTCATATCCGTGCAAAAACTTACCCGGAACTTTTTTCATAAGAAGATAAATAAATAAAGGAATAAATAATAAGATTGCAGAAGCAACGGCTAATAAAATTTGATGCTTAATTACACCTGACATATTAACTAATTGTTTACAATCAAATATATACCAAGCAAGAGCGGCTGTAATCATACCACCTAGTTTTGAACCCGAAACCATTAATCCATAATTATTTTTAGCAGCCTCTGGACTTGTTACAGAGTTTGCAAATGCCCAAAATACGCTTATTAAAAATGGAGAATAACCTTCCACAAAGAAGTAAAACAACCAACCAAAAAGTCTAAATGGGTCGGACATTGTGTTTGAAATACCTATAACCGGATCACTCAGGAAATAAGCAAAAACTAATCCAATAACTCCGAAGAATGATGCATAAACATATAATAAATAATATCTACGCATTTTATCTACTAAATATGAATAAAAAATTATGGCAGGAATTAGAACGAATATTGCAGCAATTTTTGCCCACGGAAGATAATCTTCCCCCACTACTGTAATAAATATAGAATCTTTTATTTCTTTAATAACTGTATAACTACCAATTAAAAAGAAATATGAGGCAGTTAAAAAAAATAATTTAAGACGCTCTTGTTTATCTACTCTGAAAAGAAAGTGAAATGCTTTAAGTAATATAGAACTCATAAACCCCTCTATTTGACCACTTTTATTTAAAACACAAAAGGGCCTTCTAAATTTATTAAAAAATTTGGAAGGCCCTTAATTTCATAGATCCTTAATTAACAAACAACTTTATTTTCTGAAACTGCTTTTTTGTGTGTTCTACCAAGGTATAATGCACAACAGATCCAAATACCAATTAAACCTAAAGATAAAACTGAGCTGATTATTATAAACATAGAAGGTTCCATAAATTTATTTAATAAATTCACAGCTGAACCACCTGCTTTAGATGAACGTGAACCGAACATTTCTGTCCATGCCTTAGCTTTATATTTAGTATCTTTAGTTGTAGGAATATATAATTGTTCTTTTGATGGTTGATAAAGAGCATAGTTAATACCCTTAGAGAATACCATTACCCAGAATACAACTGAAAGTGTAGGACTAATCCATAATACACCAACTGCACCAGCAATTAACACCGGTAACAATACTAATGCTACAGTTAAGCCTAATTTTCTACCAATACTGTTAATACCAAGTAATAAACAAGCAAATGACATTAAGTTAGTCCAGAAGCCAAACTCACCTAGGTAAGCAGTTAAAGCTCCAGCACTTTCTAAGTTTGAACTCGCCATAGCTTTCATTTGGAAGTCAAAAATAGTTACGATAATTTCATATAATGAAATTGAAGCAAAAATACATAACAAATAAGGTTCAGAAACTAATAGCTTAAGACCTTCAAAGAAACCAGTTTTTGGCTTTTCATGCTTCTTTTGTTCTTTAGTTTCATCTTTAGCTTGATAACCTGTTAATTCATCTTGAGGAATAATTGTCATAAACAACTTAATAGAAGCTGCTATTGAAAAAATACCAAGACCGGCAACAAGAGCCATCCAGCCTAATCCCCAATTTTCTGCATATTTAAATACAAAATATGGGCCAAAAATACCACCTAATTGTCCACCTAATGCAATAAGGCCAAAACCTTTTTTTGCAGATTCAGGTGTAGTAGTATCGGCTGTGAAAGACCAGAAAAGCGCAACGATTAATGATCCAAAACTTTCAATAAAGATATACCAAGCCCAACCTAAATATCTACCGATAGCTAAGTTGTGACGAGATTCTAGAGCGCCATTTGCTAATGCTACTTTACCTATGTTTTCAACACCATAAACAGGGCTAAACATAAAGTAAGCAAAAATCAATGCTATTGTTCCATAAATTCCGCAAAGAGCATAGAAAACCTTGTGCTTTGGAAATTGATCAACTAATTTTGAATAAGCAATTACTAATGGGAAGATGAATAATAAAGATACCCATTTTGCGACTGGAATATTGCTAGCGCCAGACATTTTACAGAAGAAACCATCTTTTGTAGGTCTTAATAACCAGTAAACACCTATAGTTAGGCAGAAAATTATAGCTAGAGTAACGAATTTCTTAAGTTCTTCTTTGGTGAACCTGCCATATAGCTTTATAGCCAATCCTATCACAAAAGGCCTAAAAAATATTAACCCTATTGCTAAGAGAGCGATTGCCGCAGGAAATAAATACGGAGCAATCTGTGAAAAAAGTGCAACAATTGACATAAACATATACTTTAACCCTTTAGAATTTATGAAAATTTAACTAAAAAAACCTATTAATTACCACTTATAACCTTAAATACCCTATGATTATAGCAAATAATAAACAAGTTGCAAAAATATTAATTTTTTTAAGTTTACTAAGCAAAAGGTCTTTGGTAAACTAATTTTATATCAATTTTCTAAAAGATGGGGGTGCTATGAATATTATAGAAGAAAAAGAAACCACGTACCAAAATGAGTGCTTAGCTTTACTACCATTAAAAAACGTAGTTATTTTGCCTAAAAGCATTATTCCCATAATAGTAGGTAGAGAACAGTCTATTAAAGCTGTTGAATATGCAGTAAAACATGCTAAAACCATCTTTATAACTGCTCAAAAAGTTTCTACTGTCGAACAACCTACTGAAAACGATCTATTTCAAATAGGTACTCGCGCTACTATCATTCAAGTGATGAGAATGCCTAACAATGCCTTAAAAATACTAGCTGAAGGCATTTGTAGAGCACGCGCTACTAAAATGACTACATCTGATGAAGGCTTTATACTTGTTGATTACCAAGATTTGCCTACTCCAAACATTGAAAAAACCATTGAAATTGAAGCAATCTGGCGACAAATACAAACATTTTATGCTTCATATGCTAAATTAAATGAAAAAGTTCCAGCTGATTTATTATCTGTTGCAAAAAATATTGAAGATATAGACTGCCTTACAGATACTATTGCTGTTCATCTTGCGAATTTGAGTTTAAATGAACGTCAAGAAGTTTTAGAGCTCGCTGATCTTGAAACAAGAATGCTACGTGTAGCTTCTTTATTAAAAAAAGAAATCGAGATTATAAAGACTGAACAAAGAATTAAAGGTTATATTCAAAATCAAGTAGAAAAAAACCAAAAAGAATATTATTTAACTGAGCAAATTAAAGCAATTCAAAAAGAATTAGGCCGAGAAGACCAATTTGCTGAAGTTACACAATTAAAAGAAAAAGTAAAAACATTAGGCTTGCCTAAAGAAGTTCAAGAAAAAGCTGATAAAGAACTTATGCGCCTTGAACAAATGCCAAACTTATCATCAGAAGCTGTAATAAGCAGGCATTATCTTGATTGGATTATCTCATTGCCTTGGAATAAAAAAAGTGAGGATTCAATCAGTTTAGCTCAAGCAGAAAAAATTCTTGAAAAAAGTCATGCTAAATTAACAAAAGCAAAAGAAAGAATTATTGAATTCTTAGCTGCAAAAAAGCATTCCGCTCATTCTGAAAAGGCAACTATCATATGCTTAGTAGGACCTCCTGGTGTGGGTAAAACTTCATTGGCACAAGCTATCTCAAAAAGCCTTGAAAGGGAATTTGTAAGAATATCTCTAGGTGGAATAAGAGATGAAGCAGAAATCAGAGGCCATAGAAGAACTTATATTGGAGCACTACCTGGAAAAATAATCCAAGCAATGCGCAAAGTAAAAGTGACCAACCCTGTAATTCTTTTAGATGAAATTGATAAGATGTCTAGAGATTCTCATGGTGATCCTTCAGCTGCATTATTAGAAGTTCTAGATCCAGAACAAAATAAAGGTTTTGTAGATCATTTTCTTGATTCAGAATATGACCTTTCTAATGTAATGTTTATAGCAACTGCTAATCATATGGAAGGAATTCCTTATGCATTACTAGATAGAATGGAAATTATATCTTTATCTGGTTATACAGAAATTGAAAAAATAGAAATCGCTCGTCAATTTTTAATTCCAAAAAAACTTAAAGAATATAATTTAAAAAATTCACAAATTAAAATATCAGATGAAATATTTAGTACTTTAATATGTGAATATACAAAAGAATCAGGTGTTCGCCAGCTTGAACGATTAATTGCAAAGTTTATGAGAAAAACAATTCAACAGATTCTCAAAGAAAAAGCTCCTAAAAGTTTGGTTGTAACACAAGCACTTGTAAAAGAATGGCTAGGCCAAGCTAAATTTAAAAAAACTTCATTAGACACCAATAAACTAAATAATATAGGTCTTGCAACTGGACTAGCATGGACAGAGTTTGGTGGAGATATGCTAGAAATTGAAACAACTGTTGTTCCTGGTAAAGGCAGCGTAACTCTCACTGGACAACTTGGTGAAATTATGCAAGAATCAGCACAAGCTGCTTTGACATATATAAGATCACGCGCGAAAGAATTAGGCCTAAAAAATTCTTTTTCTTCAAATAAAGATATACATATTCATATCCCTGAAGGCGCAACTCCAAAAGATGGTCCTTCAGCTGGTATTACTATGTGCGGGGCGTTGATTTCTTCATTAACGAAAGTACCTCTTAAACCCAACCTTGCAATGACTGGCGAAATAACATTACGCGGAAGAGTTCTGGCAGTTGGTGGACTTAAAGAAAAATTATTAGCTGCAAAGCAATATAAAATTAGTACTGTTCTTGTGCCTAAAGAAAATTATGATGATATACAAGAATTCATTAAAGACCTTGGTAATGAATTAGAAATTATCTATGTTGAAACTATGGATGAAGTTATAAAACATACTTTTTCAAATCATAAATTTTCACAAGCAATAGTTGCAGAAGAAAAAAACAATAAGAAAAAAATTAGTAAAACGACCAAATCAAAATAATAATTCAAGGAGCCCTTATGAAAAAAGTCGCCTTAGCGGTTGTACTTTTAACTGTGATTGCTTTACCTAGTTGCAAATGGGGAAAAAAAGAAGAAGTAGTAACTACTACTTATACCGAAGTTAGAACTGAAATGCCAGTTGTTGAATTTGCTGATATGCCTAAAGAATTAGCAACTGCTGAAGAAGCTGGTTATGATGAAGCTGATGGCTACGACAATGAAAGAATGGCTGAGTAATTATTTACTTATATAGCAATTTTAAAGATCTCATGTGTAAAAAACATGAGATCTTTTTTTTTGTACAAAATTAGATTAGTATCTAATGCATACTCATTTAATTTAAAGGAAGTGAACATGAAAATATTCAAATTATCTATTGCCATATTTTCAATATTAACAAGCTCTTATGTATATCCAATGCATAAAAATGTAGCCAAGCATAAGACACAAGTAAATGTTGATCTAGCTGGCATTGAATATTTTACCAATAAAACTTTTAATGTATTAATTCAAGAACAAAAAGTGATTGGCAAACCTTACATATTAGTAGAAGCTCACGTAAATAAAAAAAAATATTATTATGATGCACATGAATTTAACAAATATCATTATGGTTACCCAATATCTAAACATGATTTAATTGATAGACAAACAGGTAAGCAAATAACAGAAATAAATTATTATATATGCCATAAACTAAAAGACGGTTTTAAAAAATTTAAACAATTCAATAATTGTTCAAGTGAAGAATATTATATCAATTGTACTGATCCCAAATTACATTACACTTTAGGATCATCACCTCATTACGGATTTGGACCGGATAGTTCTCGATACCAATTCTGTTTACTAGCGGCACAACAAAATTCTGATTATGATTCAAAATCAAAAGCATTAGTAATGCTAATTACGCTTAGTTCTAATAATAGCAATCCTATTACTCAAATATTACAAACAACTGATATAGATCTTTTGAGCAAAGAAGCAAAAATTAAAGTTAATTATTTTTATATAACAACAAATTATGACAAACAAGATACTCAAAAAAAATTAGCGCGATTAAAATTTTGTTATGATCAGGAAGAATTCCCTAATATAAAAAGAGAAGTGACAAAAGATTTCGCAAATTTACTTTATTTAGTTTTAGATAATTCACCTAAGAACATCCAATTAAAAATTAATTATTTAACAGAGATCTATGAAGAAACAGATGATCTAATAAATAAAACTAATTATGCATTACGTATTTCAATTTTATATTGCAAATTACAAATGTATTCGACAGCTTATTTAAAATTCTTAAACCCTATTTTTGATGCAGAACCAATAGTTGATATCGATAAATTAAATCATGATGATTTATTAACTGCAAAATTTTATTATGCGCAAATATACTTTGATGGTGAAATTGTTGAAAAAAACTTAGAATTGTCAGAAAAACTTTTTAAACAAATATATACTCAATTTGATGAACTTAATTCAGAAGTAAAAACATTGGCAGCAATTTATTTAGGCACAATAAATTATAAAAAAGAGATGTTCAAAAAATCTTTTGAATACTTTCAGTATACTTATTCTGAAGATTCTAATACACAAACTAAAGCAATAGCTTGTGCATTTATAGGCAAAATTGGTTTTTACAGCAACAATGATGTTATTAATGATGAAAATACAACTCATTGGCTACAAGAAGCATTAACTTATGAAACGTTACCAGCAACATTAAAAAGCGAAGTAGAAGAATTACTAAATCAAAGCATAATTAGAGATGAGGAACGTAGACAAGACGAAGAGAGACAAGAAAAACTTGATTTGTTAATAGCTCAAAAAAAACAATTAAAATTGAAGGCTCTAAAACCAATATCTTTTGTGCCTAAGCCAATAATTAAACCTGCAAAAAAGCAAAGTATTTGTCCAGAAGGCTGTGAAATACAATAAATATAGGACAGCATATGCGCAACTGGTTAAACAAAAATATAATAGCATTAAGCTTAGTAAGCTTATTTGATGATTTTGCATATGAATTAACAATAGCAATTTTGCCTGCATTTTTAATATCTATAAACAGCTCAGCCGCAACTTTTGGTTTAATTGTAGGTATAGCAAATTTATTCAGTTTTTTAAAAATAATTTCAGGCAGATTAAGTGATAAGTTAAATACTAAAAAACAATTTGCTGTAGTTGGTTATGTTATAAGTTCAATTAATTTATGCATATTGCCCTTTGCTACTAATTGGATAATAGTTTTTACATCTTGGATATTTGCAGGAATCGGCAAATCAATTCGCGAACCTGCACGCAATGCATTATTAATTGAATCTACAACTCCCAAATACTATGGACGCGTTTTTGGTTTTCACCGCACTATAGATTCTATAGGTGCAATTCTTGGACCCGCAAGCGCGTTATTTTTAATTAGTTTTTTAACGTTTAATTATATATTTTTGATTAGTTTTTTAGCTAGTGCAATGGCTGTATTAATTTTAATTTTATTTGTTACCCAAGCAAAAACAGATATAAAAATATCAGAGCCGATATCTCTAGTTAAAATTAGAGAGCTACCAAAACAATTTAATTTATTTTTAATTGCGTCAGGAGTTTTTTCTTTGGGTAATTTTGCTAATTCCTTATTAATATTTAGAACAATTGAATTATTTTCATCACAAAAAACTGCAATACTTCTTTATACTTTATACAACATTTGTTATACATTGTTTTCATACCCTGCAGGTCATTTAGCAGATAAATTTGGTACAAAAAACATCTTAACATTTGGTTATTTTATCACTGCTTTGGTATCTGTAGGTTTTATGTTTAATATTAATTTAACTGTTATAACAATATTATTTATATTGTCGGGAATTGCGGCAGCAATTACAAATTCTATGTCTAAAAGTTTAACTGCTAATTTAATTGACGGCAAAAATCATGGTACAGGATTTGGATTACATGCAACAATATCTGGCTTTGCTTTTATGATTGCAAATTTTATTGTTGGTTTTTTGTGGTCTAAATTCTCACCTATGTATGGATTTGGATATAGCGCTGTCTTTTGTTTATTAGGTACAATACTATTATTTAGTTTGGTAAAAAACCCAACGCTAGACAACTTTTAAATTACAATGAATTTATTAAAACCTTATTTCGCTAAATTCTTCTTTCTCTTCTTTAATTAACTTTAAAGGTTGTTTTTTAAATTCTTTTTCAATATTTGCAATTAATAAAAATATATTGCCAATCATGCTTAATTTTTTAGTTTTTAAACGTTCTTCTAAAATTTTACGAGCACCACTGGAATCATGAAATAGTTCTTTATAATCTGGTAACTTAACAATTGGCTTAATATAGATAGAAAAAAATACATTCTGGGTATCTTCATCTTCTTTAATCATATTGGTGTTACTATAGAAATTATATTTTATAAGAATTTTTTCTATATCTAGGGCTAACTTATAAAATGTTCTTTCTCTGGCACTTATCGAATCTTTATAAACATTTACTAGATCTATAGGTGTTACTTCTTTCACTTTAGTTGACATGCAATTGCCACCATATATGGGTTCTATTAATATTAAGATAAAAAATATAATTAAAAATTTTATATTCATTCTTTCACCTTTCATTATGTAATTTTTAAATTCTGTTGAATAAAATAAATTATATTCAATAATCGATTATCATATTCATGATATAAATACAATTGACCGTTTAATATATTTGAAACAACTTGTTCTCTATTGCTTTTAAATATCTTTGTAAATTGTTTTGATTTTGCAATTAACGATTTTATCAAACTTGTTTTTGATGATGTATCATCTAACTTATATGGCAATTCACCATTCTCTTTATAAAATTTTTGTCTTACTAATATATGTTCTATTTTTTTGGCTAATTCATAAATTAGTTTTATTGTTGGATCATCACTAGTCTTATATTTGTCTAAAATAGTTAATTCATCTGACACAAAAGTTTGTACTTTTGTAGAAAAACAATTGCCACCATTAATAAAATTAACTGAAAAAATTAAAAACATTATTAATATTATCTTATTCACTTTTCTACCTTTTTTATTCTATTATAATAATCATACAAAAACTAAGTCTATACTGATATTATACTACATATATCTATATAATTACAAGTAGAATAATTCATAATGATCAATAAGCCTGCTTTTAAGTGAAATAGCTATAATAAATCATTAATTTTACAAGTAATAAATCATTGAAAATACTACCCTTTGGACATTTAGCTCCATAGTGATTATAATCAATTGTCGATAATCCTTTAACATTTTAAATAGATAGGCAATTTTATGAAATATTTATTATTAGTTTTATCCTCTATTATGCTTATTCAATCAAATAAAGCAGCCGAGGGCGCTATTAGTTTCGATCAAAAAATTCGCAATGCAAAATCTGCACCCAGAGAACAATTACTTAACGAAACTAATGATATTGAAAATTATGTAAAGGAAGTTGATGTTGAAAATATAAGCAGTGAAGTAAGAGAATATTTAAATAATATTTCAGACGAATTATATGCTAAAACAATAGCTTATAAGATAGATACAGGAAAGTTATTCATGCAAAGTAATGAAAGTATGGAACTGGAATGCTTGTTAGAAAGAATAACAAAAGCAAACTTAATGCTTAGAACAAAATTACAGAAATTAAAACAAGTTGATGAAGATCAACCAGGTTCATAAGGTTATGAAATAATATTCTTAATAATTTCTCGAGCTTTTGAAAAAGTCTCTTCTTCATCTAATTCAGAATTATCTAAAATAATAGCATCTTTAGGAACAACTAAAGGTGCTATTTCCCTTTCTTGATCACGCTTATCACGATCAGTAATTATAGCTTCACATTCTTCTTGTGAATAAATATTTCCTTTTAACTCTTGATCATGCTGCCAACGTTTTGCACGCACTTTGATTGAAGCAGTTAAGAATATCTTTACATCTGCATTTTCAAATACAACAGAACCGCAATCACGTCCATCTGTTACTAAATCATTTTGCTTGGCAAAATTACGTTGAAAATCTAACAAAATTTCACGTACGTGAGGATCAGCACTCATTATAGAAGAAGCTTGATCAATTTGAGGGGTTTTTAAAAATGGTGTTATATCTTTATCATCATATTTTATTGATTCTTTATGACCATCATAAAAATATTTTAAATGTGAGATAATTGTCTTAATATCCAAACTTGGATTATTTAAAATAACAAATGCAAGTCCACGATACAATAAACCTGAATTAAGATAATAAAATCCTAATTTATTGGCGAGTTCACGAGCCAGAAAAGATTTACCACTAGCTACCGGACCATCAATTGTAATAATCATTTTAATCCTGCAATATCTAAACCTTGCAACTCAACATTAACTCTACCATTCCAATGGTTTTCAACAACTTGAGCGACTAATGCAAATGGCTCATCATTTTGATTAGTAAATTTCTCAAATAAATCAGGTCGGTTAAAAAACATAACAGGCTTTATAACGCCGTCAGCAAAAATCTGACATTTAACATGTGCTTCTTTTAATAATTGTGGCTTTTGTACCAAAGTAACGTTTTCTATATAAAAATACGGCTTGTGATTTTGGTGCCCAAATGGCTCTAAATATTCAAGATCAGTAAGAAACTTTTTATTTAAATCTTCTAAACTAATTTTTGCATCTAATCTAATTTTTTGCTTTAAATCTAATTCCGTTAATGTAGTAGCAATTAAATGTTCTAAATTTGCTTTTAACTCAGCTAAATTTTCTACCTTTAAAGATAAACCTGCAGCTTGTGAATGGCCACCAAATTTTTCTAGTAAATGTACATTTGCCGCCAATGCATCAAACATATTAAATTCAGGAATTGATCTACAAGAACCTTTTGCATAACCATCTTTTGTTAAATGGAATAATATTGTTGGTTTACCATATTGCCCAACAAAACGAGAAGCCACAAGACCAATCACACCTGCTGGCCAATTATTACTTGCAGCAAGAATAATATTTTCTTTGCTGACATCAATTGCACCTGATTGTATTTGTCTATCAATGTCTGCAAAAATACTCTTTTCAATTCCTTTGCGCGCTTGATTCAATTCAAGTAATATGGTTCCAATTTGTGATACTTCTTTTTCATTAGAATCTATTAAAAATTGCACACCTTGGCGTGCATCTTCTAAACGGCCTAATGCATTTATTTGCGGGGCTATAAAAAAACCAATATCAGTTGAAGTTAATTTAGGCTTTTCAAATTTACCATTAGTTTTTAATGTTCGTAACGATAAACTTTCATATTTATTTACTGAATTTAAACCGTACCGTACCCAATATCTATTTTCACCTTGCAATGGCACAACATCTGCAACAGTACCCAATAATAATAGCTCATATACTTTAACAGGAAGTTGCATTCCTTTTTTTTCATATAATAAAGAAAGAAGTTTAAAAGTAACTCCAACACCAGCCAAATATTTAAATGGATATGCGCAATCTAATTGATTTGGGTCAATTACTGCAAACGCCTCTGGTAAGTGATCATGTGGTCTATGGTGATCTGTAATAATTAAATCTATTCCTAATTTTTTTGCCTCAAGCGCAGGCTCAAAAGCTGTTATACCGTTATCAACAGTTATTATAACTTTATAACCATTCTGAGCAGCACGTTGAACTGCTTTCACAGAAAGGCCATAACCATCTTTAACACGATTTGGTAAAAAGAAATTTACAAGCGCGCCTAGTGGGGGCAAACAAAGCATCATCATTGCTGAAGAAGTTATTCCATCTACGTCATAATCACCAAAAATTAAAATTTTTTCTTTGCGTTCAATAGCTTCTAGAATTCTATCAATTGCTTTATCCGCGTCTTTCATTAAAGAAGTATGTGCAACATTGGTTTCATAATTGGTAAATAAAAAAGCATCAATTAATTCTTTTGTATCTAAACCACGCGACACCAAAGTTTGGCAAATTGCTGGTGATAAACTAAATGTTTTTGCAAATTCTAAAACTGCTCGATTATTTTCTTCTGGAAGCAACCAAAGATATTTTTGACCTTGACGTGTTTGGCGATTATGCATTTGTATGTTTCGATTATGTTTCTTATGAAAAATTATATTTTAATTTTAAATTAAAAACAAAAAAGAGTCACTTTTAAAATTATTTAAATAAAAAGAAGCTACACAAATTTCTTTGTATAGCTTCTTTTAAAAATTTGTAGTTATTTTGCGCAACGATTAGATTGTGTAGTAAAAAACGCTTAAATAGCATACCCAAAATGTTTCACATAGAAAATAAAGACAACCCTTGTTTAAACCTGAAAACTACCCAAATCTACAATCTTCTTTGTTTTTTTATTTCTATCTGTTGTTTTTTATACAACTTTTACAGTATACTTAAATTTGAGGTTTGAATTCTAATATAAAAAAGGAGATTAAAATGAAAAAATTATTAATTTTTACTGTATTGTTGTCAATTAGTGGAATGAACGCAATGACTACAAGCCAATGTAACTCATTAAAAAGCACACTTAATACCAAAGGTGTTGATGCTGCTAAACTTCAAGCGAAAAATTCGGGTTTAGTTTATAGTTCTTGCATTACCGCTCATGATGAATCAATAGCTCCTAGACCAGCACCTAAAACTGTCAGATAAATAATAATAGTTGAGAGTAAACAATAATTTACTCTCAACTATATGATTGTATAATTAAATATTTAAATTAATCTTCTATATCTTCACGAGGAAAATTTCTTTTAATCAATTCATCAGTTTCGCCAATAGCTTCTTTATGCTCAGCGTCTTCTGCTGTTTCAGGTTGACGAGTATAAAGTGCTTTTAAAATTGCTTGCCCAAAATCTTGCACTTCATCAGGGCCAGTTGCAGTTATAATATTATCATCAACTACAACACCTGCTTTAACATAATTAGCGCCAACATCTTTTAATATCAGTGCTAATTTTTTATCATTATCCCAGCCTGTAACATTTCTATCTTCTAATACACCGGCATTTGCTAAAATTCTAGTAGATATACAAATTGCTCCATAAATTTTATTAAAGCGTCTATCAACTTCATGAATTAGGCGATACATATTATCATTATCTAAATGTTCCATTGCATCTTGGCCACCAATAATAAATAACCCATCATAATGGTCTACGTTTACATCTTGCAGTAAATAATCAACGTGAGCTGGTTTATTATCAGACGATATTGCATTGCCCAAAGAATCTTTAGCATTACTTGCAGTTTCTACTTTAATATCTTCGGCTTCTAAAATTTCTCTTGTAACGCCATATTCAATTGGCTGAAAACCTTTGCTTGCTATAACTAATAAAATTTTTTTCATTCTACACTCCTTTTTAATAAAACAAGTTACTTTTTTTTCAAAGTCGGAAACAAGATAATATCTTTAATAGATGTTGTACTTGTAAGCAGCATTACCATTCTGTCAATGCCAATACCAACACCAGCAGTTGGTGGTAAAGCATATTCTAATGATGTAATATAATCAGCATCATAATGATGCGCTTCTTCATCACCTGCTGCATGCGAAACAGCTTGTTGTTTAAAACGTTCCGCTTGATCAAATGGATCATTTAATTCATTAAAGCCATTACTTATTTCTATTCCACCAATAAATAATTCAAAACGTGCAGCTATTTCTGGGTTATTTGAATCACGTTTTGATAATGGTGAAACTTCTATAGGAAAATCTGTAACAAATGTTGGCTGTATTAATTGACCTTCTACTAAATGCTCAAATAATGCATAAATTTTTTCGTTTATGGACATATTAGTTTTAACTATTTTAACATTCTTTGCTTTAATAGTTTTATCTATATTTTCTGAAGAAATATCATCTTCAGTTAAATTACCATATTTTAAAACAGAGTTTCTAATACTAATTTTTTCAAATGGTTTAGAAAAATCTAACTCATGATTGCCATAAGGTATTTTATTGCCAGAACCAATTTCTTGTATAGCATATTTAAATATCTGTTCAACAAAATCCATAGCCCAAATATAATCTACATTTGCTGTATAAAATTCTATCATTGTAAATTCAGGGTTATGTCTTGTTGAAACCCCTTCATTTCTGAAATTCCTATTTATCTCAAATACACGTTCAAAACCACCTACTACTAAACGTTTTAAATATAACTCAGGCGCAATACGTAAATAAAAATCAGTTCCCAATGCATTATGGTGTGTAATAAAAGGCTTTGCTGCAGCACCACCTGGTATTGGGTGCAACATTGGTGTTTCAACTTCTAAATAATTATTATCTTCTAAAAATCTTCTAATTGCTGAAACAATTTTTGAACGTTTAATAAATTTAATTCTATTCTCATCGTTAGTAATCAAATCAAGATAACGTTGCCTATAACGAACTTCAACATCTTCAAGACCGTGAAATTTATCAGGCAGTGGATGTAGAGATTTTGACATTAATGTAAAGTCTTTAACTCGTAAAGATGTTTCACCTGCTTTTGTTACAAAAGAGGTTCCATCGATCCAAAGAATGTCGCCAATATCTATAAATTTTGAAAACATTGCAAACTTTTCTGTCCCAACAACATCTTCTTTTAAATAAATTTGTATTTTGCCTGCAACATCTTGTATATGCGCAAAAACCGATTTGCCATGACCACGTAAACTCATTACCCTACCAGATATTTGGTATTCTTTTTCTTGCGGGTTTTGAGCAAATTCTTGTAAAATTTTTTCCGTATTTGAGTTTACTGGCTTTACTGCTGGCCACGGTTCAATACCCTGCGCACGCATCTCTTGAATTTTTTGAACACGTACTTTGTGTTCTTCTGATGTATCTTGTAACTGTGTGTTTTCTTTTTCTTTTAAATGCATTATATAACCTTTATCTTTGTGATTTTTTATTATTATATTATAAACTAAAAAAATTGATTTAAATAATTTTTGTAATAGTGTAGTTAGCAAATAATATATTTTAATTCAAAAAAAGGAGTAAATATGAAAAAATTATTAGTAATTTTTTTACTACTTTCAGTTAATATTCAATTGTATTCGACAATTGATACCACTGGGTATAAATTTATTGAATGTAAATTACAACCTTTTGATAAAAAAAAGTTAAAAATAAAAAACAAAAAACACCCTTCGCAACCTCACATTCCTGCTATAAAAACGTTTGTTGAAAACACTACTTTAAATAGTCAAAATTGGAGTGGCTATGTAGAAGTTACAAATTTACAAACTCCAGCTGTTAATTCAGTAACTGCAGTTTCTGGCTCATGGAATGTCCCAAAATTAAGTCCTACTCCTGACACTTCATATTGCTCATTGTGGGTTGGAATTGATGGATACAAAAGCCCTACTGTAGAACAATTAGGAACAGGACATGAATGGGTAAACAATTCTCAATATGATTATGCTTGGTTTGAAATGTACCCACAAGGTGCATCTGTCATTTCAAATTTCCCACTAAAGGTTGGGGATTCAATTAGTGCTTCAGTTGTTTATCAAGGTGATGGAATATTTTTATTATCAATCGCTAATAACACAAAAAAAGTTCATACTTCGATTCCTACACAATATACCACTTCTACCACAGCTTTAAGATCTTCAGCTGAATGGATTGCAGAAGCACCTGAATATAATAGCATATTACCTCTTGCAAATTTTTCTCAGGTGAACTTTATAGGATGTACTACTGTAATTAATGGTTTATATAAACAAATTAATAGCACATTTTTTCAAAATGCGGCAATAAATATGATTTATAATGGTGGATTTAAAGCATTAACCTCTACATTAACAAATGGTGGACAAGGCTTTAACGTAGTATGGAAACACGAGTAATTTTTTAACTTCATTTAAAAGGAGAAGATATGAAAAAGGTACTAGTATTAGCGTTATTAATCTCAGCAAACTTTCAAATATTTGCAGTAAAAGATTCTGATGGTTATGAACTATTAGAATGTAAATTAATGCCTATTGTAAGAAATTCACAAAGAAAAGATTCTAGACGTCATGGTTCACACCCTCATTTGGGTATAAAAGAGATTACTGAATCGAGTACCAATTGGAGTGGATACGTTACTGCTACTAACTTAAAAAACCCTGCTAAAAACTCAGTTTCTGAAATTTATGGAACATGGAACGTGCCTACACTTTCACCTACACCTGATCATTCATATTGCTCAGTTTGGGTAGGAATTGATGGATTTGCAAGTAGTTCAGTAGAACAATTAGGTACAGAGTGTGATTGGGTAAATGGCAAACAAGTTAATTATGCATGGTATGAAATGTATCCTGATTATTCATATTCTATCACAAATTTTCCTGTGAAAGCTGGAGATTCAATTACTGCTTCTGTAGTTTACAAAGGCAACAATGTATTCGTTTTATCAATTGCAAATAATACAAAAAAAGTAAGAAGTGTAATTCCTACTAAATACACAACTTCTACAACCGCTCAACGCGTTTGTGCTGAATGGGTTGTTGAAGCACCTTATATGAATTCAATATTGCCATTGGCACATTTCTCACCTATTACTTTTACTAAGTGTACTGCAAAAATTAATGGTGTTTCTAATGCAATTAATAAAGTAGCTAATACTCAAAATACTGCTTTAAATATGATTAGTAATACTGGTTTAAAAGCAATCACTTCTTCATTATTAAAAAATGGCCAAAGCTTTGAAGTGACTTGGCGCGGTGAGTAAAATTATCTAGTCTATAAAATAAAAAGAGCCACTCGTTATGAGTGGCTCTTTTTATTTTATAAATATTTATCCTAGGATATTATCGTAATTCTCTTCAACTTGTTCCCAGTTTATAACATTCCACCAAGCGTTAATGTAATCAGGGCGTTTATTTTGATACTTTAAATAATAAGCATGTTCCCAAACATCTAAACCTAAAATTGGCTGCATATTCTTTTCTATAGGATTATCTTGGTTATGGGTTGCAGTAATTTCTAATTTGCCATCTTTATTAATTACTAACCATGCCCATCCGCTGCCAAAAACAGATTTAGCTTTTGCGTTAAACTCTACTTTAAAAGCTTCAAAATTATTAAAATCTTTTTTTATTGCATCATACACTTTACCTTGTGGCATTTTACCACCATTTTGTTTAAGCATAAGCCAAAACATTGAATGATTAAGATGACCACCGCCATTATTTCTAACCTCTGTTTTTATTTCTGCAGGTAGTTTATCTAGGCTTAATAATAATTCTTGAACAGTTTTTGATTGTAATTCAGTGTGTTTTTCTAATGCATGGTTTAATTTTTCTACATAAGTAGCATGATGTCTATCATGATGTATTTCCATTGTTTGTGCATCTATATAAGGTTCTAACGCACCAAAAGAATATGGTAACGGTGGTAAAATAAACTTTGTCATGTTTTCCTTGATTATTGTATATAAAAGATTTTTTCATTTTCACGAGCTAACTGTAGTTTTTCACGAGCTAATTGTTCTTTATAAAAAGGATCAGTGGACCATTCATTTATTTGGCTCTCAATTGATGAAATTTCGGATTTTAAGTTCAAAACCTCATTGTTTAGTTGATGATTTTCTTTATCTAAATCTTTTAAATAATATAAACCATTGGACCCAAATAGATATGTAAATCCAAAAATTAATATCTCAACAAACAATATTGCTCGTAAAAACAACTTTTTAATATTTTTTTTATTCATAAAAACCATTGTACAAAAATAATTTTATTATTTACAAGAAAAAAGCTAAATCTATGTAAAATTATTATTGACTTTAATTAAACAAATATTTTAAGATCTGATTAAGTACAAACTGAAAAAAAGGAGAAGCTGTGAAAAATTTAATTATTTGCTTATTATTATCTTTAACCATGAATATTTTTGCAAAAGTTCAAAAGCCTGCACCAAAAAAAATAAATAGTGAAAATGAAGCTAAAAAAATCTGTCCTACAGTTTGCGGTAAAGATAATTGGGAAGTAGGAAAATATACCTCTGATAAATGTGAATGTAAAAAGTAATAAAAAATGAATTTAAATAAGATTCTTATTAAAGTAATTTTTTTTGCAATATTTTTATTAGCGGCTTTTGTGGGAATATATTACTATTCCATAAATAGCATAGAAAGACCTATTAAAGTAGGAATCATTCATTCTTTAAGCGGTGAAATGGCATCTACTGAAGAAGCAATAATGGAAGCTACTTTACTTGCAATTGATGAAATTAATAAATCGGGCGGGCTTTTAAATAGAATAATTGAACCTATTACATTAGATGGAAAATCTGACAATAAAACATTCGCAAAACAAGCTGAATATCTAATAAAAAATGAGAAAGTAGATATAATTTTCGGCGGTCTGACTCCAAGTTCAAGAAAGTCTTTAAAAGCGGTAGTTGAAAAATATGATAAGTTATTATTTTTTCCTGGTTTTAATGAGGGATTAGAAGAATCACCTAATATATTTTACACCGGTGCTGCACCAAACCAATACTTAATTCCTGCAATTAGTTGGGCTGAAAACAATATTGGCAATAAATTTTATTTACTGGGATCAAATAATTATTTTTCAAAAATTACTATAGAATTTTTAAAAACTATATTACCCAATATGGGATGTGAAATTGTAGGCCAAGAAACTGTTGAATCTTATCAAAAAGACTTTAGTCCAATTATAACTAATATTGAAAAATCAAATGCTCAAATAGTTTTAAATATTCTTAATTTAGATAGTTCGCTTATTCTATTTAAAGATATTAAAAATTTAAAAGAACAAAAAAAATTGGCCATAATTTCAATTGGATTAACACAAAATGAGCTATCTTTTGCCTCTGATATAGATAACACTTATTTAGCAGGTAATTATTTTGAGTCCATTGACACCAAAGAAAGTGATAATTTTAAAAAGCGCATTAAGGACAAATACGGAAAGGACCAAGAAGTTAATGATTTCATAGAGTCTGCTTACAATGGTGTACAATTCTGGAAACAAGCAGTTAAAAAAGCAAATAGTACTAATGTCAAAAAAATAACAACCACACTTATTAATTCTAAATTAGAATTAGCTGCAGGGTTAATTACAATCGATACTAATCATTATACTTATAAAACACCAAGAATATTAAAATTAACATCACCAAACCCAGAAATTATTTGGCAAAGCAATAGCCCATTAAAACCTATTATATATCCTGAAGAGTTAATTATTGAAAAATTTAATCCATTACAAAAAACAAAACAGGAATGGAATAAAATAAGTGAAGAGTTATATAATCAGGGGACAAAATGATTCAATCTTTAAATAGAAAACAATTAGCTTGGTTATATATAACTACTACTGCAGCAATAATTTTAGGTCTGGGTAGTTCTTCGTACCTTTATTTTAAAAATAAAGAATTAAATACAGAATTTAAAAAGCTTGAACATATTCAACAAAACTTGTCCAAAGATATTACTAACTATTTAGCCAATAATATTTCTAATATTGTGGATATTATTTCAAAAAACCAAAATCTTATTATAGAACCAAATGCAATTGCAAATACTCATCTTGCAAATTACGCTGATGTTTTATTTATATTACCTGATGGAAAAGTTAAATTTAGTTTAAAAAAAGAAATAGCTGTAGATATTAATATTTATGAAAATTACAAAAATACACTATTGACTACGGTTAATGATCAATTAAAAAATTCCGCGCAATTGGCTATCTCTGATTTTGATTATTTGCCCAATTTTAAACAGCCTAGTCTTTTTATTGGGGTGCCTTTATATAAAGATAATAAATATGTAGGTAATATTTTAGTTAAAGTTAATACTAATGAAATTGCAGAAATTATAAAAACTTACTTTAATAAATTAACTAAAAATGGTGATCTACTAGTTGCAAAAAAATCTGGTAAAAATTCCTTAGTGATTTTCCCTTCAAAATATAATCCAGATTCAGCTTTTACAGAAAGTTTTAATTTACATGAAAAAAATCCAATTAACCACGCCTTATTGGGTTTGGAATCTACTGATATAATAAAAGTTTATGACACTGATATTATAAATAGTAGAAACATACTTACTATTGTTCCATGGGGTATTTCTGTTGAGGAAAATAAAGCAGATATACTAGGTAAATATAAAATATTAAAAAATATATTATTTATAATTTTTATATTTACGTTAATGGCACTGTTCTTTTTTATATATTTAGCTTTTAATATAATTTTAAATTTACTATATAAATATAAAACCAATATTGCGTTTCTTGCCATCATAATTTTATTAGGTTATCTATTTATTTTATTTGGATTTTATTTAAAAAAATACAATGAAAATAAAATTAAATTAACCGGGCAAAGTTTTATTCAAAGCAAACTTCAAGTTGAGCATGTTAGTTCATTATTGCAACAAAATTTAAACGATATCAAAGCGCTAAACACTTCAATTGCTTTAGATTTAACCACAGAAAAATTAACCGAATCTAATATAACCGAATTCTTACAAAATAAATTTGATAAATATCCATATATTGCCGGTATATACATATCTTACCTACCAAATGAATACAAACCTGATATAAAATTATTTGGGCAATATTATATTAACAAAGAAGGTACTGTAAATAAAGGCCAGCTTGATACAGTTTATGATTACAGCGCTAGTAACTGGTTTAACAAAACTATTAAAGAAACAGATAAAAATCTGTGGTTTGAACCTACTTTAGAAAAAGGCATAACTAATGAAATAACTATAATGAATACAATGCCTTTTTATGGCAAAGATAAACAAAAAATTAAAGGCGTTGTTTCTATTCTTTATTCATACTCAACAATTTCAGATATTATTTCTTTACTGGGCCAAAACAAGTTAAAAAACTCATTAATCTTTTCTAATAATGGAAATCTAATTTTCCATCCAAATAAAGAGTTAATATCCCAAGATATTACGTTTAAAGCAATAATTGATGACATAAGTCCAAAGCTAGAAATCATTCAAGATAAAGGCATACAAGGATATTCAGGATATATGGAATTCACAGATAATAAAACGCAAGAAAAAAAATGGGCTTTTTATGAATCAATACCCACTACAAATTGGACTTTAGCAGTATTTTATCCAAATGATGAATTTAATATTTTTAATAACCAGCAATATATTTACTTCATTTATTTTATAATAATTTTAAGTTTAATTTTAATTCTTATATATATGTTTTTAACAAAGATCTATTTACTAAACAGAAATGATATAAAACACTTTGTTATCTACTATTCTCTAGTTATATTAGTTGGCATTATTAGCATATTATTTATTTATTATAATTATCCAAGATCAGAACTAAATAACAATATAATTACTAATCGATTAGAGCTAGATCAATTAATAGAAAAAGAGATGCAACGCTTTTCCGGAGAAAATTTTATTACTACAAAAGCCGGAATAAATCTTAAATCGCTTAATGTTAATGATGGAGGAACATTTTTAGCATATTTATGGCAAAAATTAAACACAGACACTCAAAAAGATGTAAATCCTGGCATAGAAGTAGTTAACCTTGCGCCTTATGATGGTTTATACTATTACTTAGATGAAGGAATAAAAAACACTGTTAATAACATACAAACAACACGTTGGTTGTGCCAATCAAGTGCTTATCAAAAAACTCCTTTGCAATCTACATACCCTTTTGATATTAAATTGTTTAAATTTGTATTATCACCTGTAGATAATACCAAAAAAATATTATTGATCCCGGATATTAAAGATTATCCAGGCTTAGACCCTGAATCTAAACCAGGATTTGGAGAAGATATAAGAATTGTCGAATTTGATATATTAAAAAGCTACTTTTCATACGATAACGAATATGGCAATCAACAAACTGAAATTGTTAAACCTAAAAATTTATCTTTAAATATTCTTCTTAAGCGCGATTTTGTACCTATATTTATAACTTATTTCATACCTTTGATCATAATATTATTAACGCTATTCTGTATTTTCACACTTAAATATATTAGAGAAACTGATGAAATGGGATTAATTGGAGCATATTCAGGATTATTATTTGGATTAATTTTAATACATCAAAGCTTTAGATCAGCTATTACTCCAACTACAATTTCTTTCTTAGAATACTTCATATTCTTAGATTATCTATTTATTGCTTTAGCATACGTGGATGTATTTTTACCTAAAGAAAAAGAAAATGATAAATTAATGGTATTCTTATTCTGGCCAGCATTTTTAACATTATTATTTATAATAACTATAAAAATATTTATACAATAATTTTATTCTACAGTAACAGATTTGGCCAAATTCCTAGGTCTATCAATTGGACGACCCAAAACTTTAGCAATTTGATAAACAAAAAATTGCATTAAACCTGTCATAGCTATTGGAGCTAATAAAGGATTAATTTGTGGAATAACAAAGACAGTGTCTGCAAGTTTAATTAACTCTGTTTGACCCTCAAACGCAAAAACTATTAAATGTCCATTTCTGGATTTAACTTCTTGTGCATTAGAAACCAATTTTTGATAAATTACAGAATCAAAACATGAAAATAAAATAACCGGAGTTTGCGAATCAATCAAAGCGATAGGACCGTGCTTTAATTCACCGGCTGCATAACATTGTGAAAATATATAAGAAATTTCTTTTAATTTAAGCGCAGCTTCTAAAGCAAATGGGTAACTAATATGCCTGCCTAAAAAAATAAAATGTTTATAACTAGCATATTTTATAGCTAAATCTGTAATGATTTTAATTTTATAATTTTCTATACAATTTTCTAATATCTCAGCTGCTAATCTTAAATCTTCCTCGCTAGCAATCATTTCTTTTTGCGTAATGATAGATTTTTCTAAAGCCATTTTATTACATAGCCAATATAAAGCAGTCAGTTGTGCAGTAAAAGACTTTGTTGAAGCAACTGCAATTTCAGGACCTGCATGGGTTAATAAAAATCCATCTGCCTGCCTTACCATTGAGCTTGAAGCCACGTTTGTAATAACTGCAGAAGCACAACCCATCGATTTAACTAATGCAAGAGCCTCTAGGGTATCAGCTGTCTCACCTGACTGAGAAATAGCTAAATATAAAGATTTTGTTTCTGGAAAAAAAGGCATGTATCTAAATTCAGAGGCTAGAAACACTCGGGTAGGAATTAAACAAATTTTTTCAAAGAAAAATTGAGCTATTTTTGCTGCATGCCAGGAGGTTCCACATGCGATTAAATTAATAGTATCTAAATTTTTTATAAATTCTGGAGTAACACCAAGGTTATCCCAAATATTACTAGCTTTAAAAGAAGTAACGCATTTATTAATTACGCTCTTTTGCTCATATATTTCTTTGAGCATATAAGATTCATAAGCACCCATTTGACTCAAAGTAGAATCAGTGATTACTTCTTTAATATCTATAGGCAATGCATTTCCATTAAAATCAAAAAGCTGAATTAAATCTTTAGTTATTATTGCAAAGCTTTCATCAGGCAAAAATAGAACTTTATTTGTTCGACCAGAAAAGGCCAATAGATCAGAGGCAATGAACATTTCATCTTGGCCAACACCAATGCATAATGGCGAGCGTTTTCTGACCACTATTATTTGATCTGAAAAATCTTGCAATAAACAAGCAAATGCATACGCACCTTCTAGGCACTTAATTAATGAAATTAAAGCTGGCATAAGAGCTTTATGCAGGACAAGTAAGTCTTCGAGAAAATGGGCTATAACTTCTGTATCCGTAGTTGAATTAAATATATGACCAGCTGATTCAAGCTTTAATCTTAAATCATTGTGGTTTTCAATAATACCATTATGAACAATAGATATAGTTTTTTGACAATCAAATTGAGGATGTGCGTTTTGCTGTGATACGATACCATGCGTAGACCATCGTGTATGACCAATTCCTGCAAAACCGTTAATTGGAAAATCATTAAATTTTTCAATTAAATTTTGCAATCTGCCTTCAGACTTAAGAAAAACTAATTTCTTATCTTTAGGTTCAATACAAGCAATACCAGATGAATCATAACCGCGATATTCTAATCTGGACAAACCTTGAATTATATAATCACGACAATATGATTTTCCAATATATCCAACAACACCACACATCTATTAATTTGTCGTTAAAATTAACGTTTTACGAATTGGAATTTACGTCTTGCAGCTTTTTGACCGTATTTTTTACGTTCTTTAACTCTAGAATCTACAGTTAATAAATCAAAATCTCTTAATACTGGGCGTAAACTTTCAAAAATAGAAACTAATGCACGAGCAAATCCTAACTTAATAGCACCCGCTTGAGATTGTTTTCCACCGCCACCAACATTAACTTCAACATCAAACTTCATAGCTTCTTGTGAAACTTTGAATGGAGTTGTAGCTTCTGCACGAGCTATATCAGTATCAAAATATTCACTGAAATTTCTACCATTAATGATCATCTTTCCAGTGCCTTTACGTAGCCATACTCTAGCTACTGAACTTTTACGACGTCCAACACCATGAGATGCAGGAACTGAAGAAGAGGTTGTTTTCTTTTTAGTTGTTACTGTTTCGTTAGCTTTCATAAGATAACAAGTCCTTAAATTTACCTATTTATAAGTTTAAACTATTAAAATTTTACTTTATTAAACCAAATCTGTCAAAAAGATTATATTTTTGCCTACATTAACCCTGTTTATATCAAAGTAGCCTGGGGCTACATAGGTGAACCTTCAAAAATTTCCTGGCAAGCCAAGCATCTAGAAGCATTTGGGTAATACTTTAATCTTTTTTCAGATATAGGTTGACCACATTCTATACAAACGCCATAAGTACCTTCTTCAATAGCCCTTAAAGCTTTAAGAATATTATTATATTCTTCGCTTTCAGTATTCTGATAAGAAGAGTTTATAGCTTCTGTAATAGCAGAAAGTGCCTGGTCGCCCAAGTCTCTAACTTCATTATCTTCTTTTTCTTGGGATAGTGTAATTAAAATTTCTTCAATTTCCATTTTTCTTGCAAGTAGTTTTTCTTTAACATCCTTAAGATAATCTTTTCTTTCGTTGCTCATGTTTATTCCTTTTAGTTTTAAAAAATGTTCGTAACAGCTCAGATGATTCAAATTGACATAGGCCTTCTTTAATTATTATAGGACATTTATATAACTCAAAGGTAAAACAGTTGTCAACTTTAAAACCATAAATATTAGACTTTGTTGCAAAAAATATAGTTTTAATTCTACTTAATAAAATTAATCCCATACACATAGAACAAGGTTCTAGGGTAACATATAATACACAATCCTCAAGACGCCAACTATTTAATTTTTTATTTGCGCGTGCAATAGCCAAAATTTCTGCATGAGCTGTCTGGCTGTTTTTTGTTTCCACCATGTTATATGCTTGAGAAATTATTGTTTTACCGTCTGGAGCCACTATAATAGCGCCTACTGGCACCTCATTCTTATCAAACGCTTTTTGCGCCTGAAGTAATGCTTTTTGCATAAAAATAAGATCATTGCTTTTTGCACTTGCTGAAGATGACATAGAATACTAAATATTAGCTAAAATTTTAATGTGATATATAATTATATGAAACAATCTTTATAATTTTAATAAGATTAAATAAAATTTAAATAATTACAAGCAATAGGTAAAAAATTAAGTTTTGGATGAGGAATCATGTCGGACAAAGATAAAAAAAATTCAAGTCAATACGGTGCTGAATCTATTAAGATCCTAGAAGGTCTTGAAGCGGTTAGAAAACGCCCTGCCATGTATATTGGCTCCACTGGTGCCCAGGGACTTCATCATTTAGTTTATGAAGTTGTGGATAACTCTGTAGATGAAGCTTTAGCGGGTTATTGTGATAAAGTAGATGTTAAACTTTATGAAGATGGTTCATGTTCTGTTGAAGATAACGGACGTGGTATACCAACAGAAATTCATCCACAAGAAGGAATTTCTGCAGCTGAAGTTGTTTTAACAAAACTTCACGCAGGTGGTAAATTCGATAAAGACTCTTACAAATACTCAGGCGGACTTCATGGTGTTGGTATTTCTGTTGTAAACGCTTTATCAGAAGATTTAAAATTAGAAATCTATCGTGATGGTAAAATTCACCAACAGTATTATAAAAAAGGCTTTGCTCAAGGTCGCTTAAAAATTGTTGGCGAAGCTAATAAACGCGGTACCTTTGTTAGATTTAAACCAGATCCTGAAATTTTTACTGAAACCACTAAACTAAGTTTTGAAACACTTTCAGCGCGCTTACGTGAACTTGCCTTTCTAAATAAAGGTCTTTCTATATCTATTACAGAAGAAGGCACAGGCAAGCATCATGAATTCTTCTTTGAAGGTGGAATAAAATCTTTCGTTGAATATATAAACTCTAAAAAAACTGCTATCTTCCCAGAAGTAATCTATTTTGAAAAAGAAGATGAAAAGTACATGCTAGAAATAGCGTTACAATATAATGATGGCTATGGAGAACAATTATATTCCTTTGTAAACAATATAAATACTGCTGAGGGCGGAACACATGTTGCAGGTTTTAAATCTGCGCTAACAAAAGCATGTAATAAACGTGCTCTTGCAATGAAATTCATTAAAGAAGATCAAGAAGGCTTTTCATCTGAAGATGTAAGAGAAGGCCTTGTTGCTGTTATAAATATAAAAGTTCCGGAACCTCAATTTGAAGGTCAGACCAAAGGCAAATTAGGCAACAGTGAAGTAAAAGGGATAGTTGACTCTTGGACTTTTGGATACTTAGATACATTCTTTGAAGAAAACCCTGCAATTGCAAAAAAAGTTTTACAAAAAGCTGAAATTGCAAAACAGGCCAGAGAAGCTGCTAAAAAAGCTAGAGACATTTCCCGCAGAAAAACAGTTTTAGAATCAACAGTTCTTCCTGGTAAATTAGCGGACTGTTCTAGTGAAATTCCAGCAGACACTGAGTTATTCATAGTTGAGGGTGAATCTGCAGGTGGTTCAGCAAAACAAGCACGCGATAGAGACACGCAAGCAATATTACCGTTAAAAGGTAAAATCTTAAACGTTGAAAAAGCACGTCTTGATAAAATGCTTGGCAATGAAGAAATTAAGGCCATGATTGCAGCTGTTGGCTGCGGAATTGGCGAAGAATGCGATGCTGCAAAAGCGCGTTATCATAAGATTATTTTAATGTCAGATGCTGACGTTGATGGATCACATATACAAACATTATTATTAACTTTCTTCTTTAGATACATGAAGCCTATAGTTGATAATGGATATTTATATATTGCACAACCACCATTATATAAAGCTAAAATTGGCAGAAAAGAACAATATTTAAAAGATGAAAAAGCTTTAAAAATGTTCACATTTGATTGGGCAAGAGAAAACATAGAACTTATAATAAATGATAAGCCTCTTGAAGAGTCTCAATGGACCAATTTACTTAATGAATTATTAGCTTATGAAGAAAGCTTAAAAGAACTTATATGGAAGAATTTTAAAATTGCACCTGAATTAGGTCATGCTTTACTTTCGTTCTTAAGAAAGAATCCATGGAAGCCTGAAGATGGTGTTGAGAAATTAATTGAAAGCTTAAGTGCTAATTTTAAAAAATATAATATTAGCTTTAAGCCAAATCCAGTAGTTATTGTCGAAAATGATATTGATAATGCAAATATTGCTCCAATATCTGCACCAAAAGAAGCAGGCGTTATTACTTTCCAAGTATTAACAAAAGAATGGCATTTTGCTTTATCATTCTTTAGTGCTGATGAAGCAGCCTTACTAATGAAAAAATTAGAAAAGCTAGCCTTAATAGAAGACAATCCTGGAATAATTAAAATCAAAGATAAAGATAAAAAAATAGAAACTAAAGGCGCACTTAGCGTATTTAATGCTATAGATGCCATTAGTAAACCTTATATGTATATCCAACGCTATAAAGGTCTTGGAGAAATGAACCCGGATCAACTTTGGGAAACTGCTATGGACATTAAAAGCAGAAGTCTTTTATTAGTTAAAGTAGAAGATATTCTTGAAGCTGACTTATGGTTCTCTACATTAATGGGCGATGATATTGAAGGCAGACGATCATTTATTGAAGAAAACGGCCAATTTGTACAGAATTTAGACGTCTAAACCTATTTATAAGCACACCTGAGGGCATATAATCAAATTCGATTATATGCCCTTTTCTTTTAAACCTGCAATATCACACCCCCTACCCAATTGACAAATTGAATAAATTAAAGTATTTTGTAATAATAAACCTAATAATTAGAAAAAATTTAAATATGGGACAAATTATGAAATTTAATAGATTAATACTAACTTTTTCCCTAGTTTTTGGTGGAATTACATACTGCGCAGATAGTTCAAGCTCTAGTTCCAGTTCTAATGCAAATTCTGCTAATTATGAATATTTATTTGCTCATGGATTTGATGGCGATAAGAATCAAGTTGAACATTATAAACATTATAATATAGTCGATAAAAATGCTCAGGCTTTTGACGGGCCTGAGGTTTATCATCCTTTTCCAAACGATCCTGGATACAGAAAAGTAACAATCCCAAATCTAAATAAAACATGCCTCGGGCAAGAAGCTGATGTACAAGTTCTTACAGACAGCCTACAACATGCAGGTGAACAATGTAATAATAATGTTGTTGGTGCTGGTGTTTCTAAGGGTGCCTCAACTTGGATAAATGCCGCTGCACAAGCACATAATATAAATAAAATTAAAGCTCTTGTTTTAGAATCACCTTTTGCATCTGCAAATGAAATGATTTATAAAGTAACATATTTAGAATACATTCCAGGACATGAATATATTGCAAAAATTATAGGCAAATGGTTTTTACCAAGTTATGACTTTGATGGAATGCAACCTATAGATTCAATTAAAAATATTGCCAATAAAAATTTGCCAATTTTCATAATTCATTCAAAACAGGATACATTAATTTCTATAAATCATTCAAGAAGATTATATTTAGAATTCTTAAAATGCGGCTTTAAACATGTTTACTTAATTGAAACTGAAACTGGTCAGCATTCAAATCTATTTACAGATCAAGCAAATGGATGGAGTTCAACTTTTGAATCAAAGGTAAAATGCTTTTATAATGATCTTAAAATCAAATTATTAGGATATTCAGATAATGATTTATCTAAAAATCAACCTTCTTTTATGGAAGTAAATAATAGAATAATTAAAGATCATGATAACAAACCTGCAATAAGCAGATTTATAATTAAAACATTATTAAGTTGTTATATAGTCTATAAAACTTTTAAGTATTTCCCTGGTGTAGGAAAGCAATTAAATAATTACATGTTTAAATTAATGCAATTATTAAAGATCCAGACAGGACACTAAAAAATTTAAATAACTTAGAACTAGATAGGAAAACTTAGTTTTAAATTATTTTGTTTTGAAAATTTAAACAAACCATGCAATATTAAAAATGTATTAATAATTTTTAATATGAGGCCAGAACATGACAAATTATAATTCTAAATTCTTTTTAGCTATTACATTATTTGGTATATGCATTCTTAACTCTAATGTTAATAAGCCAAAAAAGAAAAAAATTAAAGAAATAGAATATTTATTTGCACATGGTTTTGGTGGTAACAAAGAAAACTTAAAATATTACTGCGATTGTAATTTTATTCCCAAGCCACATCAAGGATTAGCCTTCAATGGACCGGAAGTAACGCCAGGCAATAAATATCCAACTCTTAGCAAAACTGCTATGGCACAAGAACGCGACGTAGAAGTTTTAACAAATGCGTTAAAAAACATCACTAAACCCGTAGTAGGAATTGGGGTATCTAAAGGGGCTTCAACTTGGATAAATGCAGCTGCACAACCAGAAAATATTAATAAAATTCATGCATTGGTTTTAGAATCACCCTTTTTTGATGCCACTGATGTTCTGCATAAATTCTTTTTTTTAAATTATGTTCCTGGTGGACATTATATGACCAGTAAACTCACCCAAGGTTTTTTAGGATATTACAAACCTACAGGCCCACAACCTATTCAATCTATTAAAAAAATAACTAATAAAAAGTTACCAATTTTATTAATTCATTCTCAAGAAGATTCTATTGTCGGTGTAGACCATTCAAGAAAATTATATGAAAGCTTACTTCAAGAAGGATTTGTACATGTACATCTTCTTGAAACAAAAACAGGCGCACATGCAAATTTGCCATTTAAACTACAAGTGCAAAAAGCTGTAAACGCTTTTTATAAAAGATATAATCTGCATCACGATCCATTATTAACTGCTAATACACATATTTATAATTTCCAAACTGTTGAATAGTATCTAAAATATTTTGTATTATTATATAAATTTTAAATGGGGTAAAATTCATGAAAATTTATATATTAATTATTCTTTTATTTTCAGGAACAATAAACTCATTAGAAAAAAAATCAAAATCAGAACAATTAGTAGAACTATCAAAGCAAAATTATGAAACACTTGCTAAAAAACGTTTGCCAGAAGAAGGTCCTCAGTTCTTATTTTCACCCTGCTATAAGTTTATGTTTGGTGGAGAACAAATTTATATTGACCACCACATACTACCCAAAGACACAATCATTTTACCTGATACTCCTCCAGAAATAAATACAGTTCCATTTGATGAATTACCACCAAGTGCACTAGGACAAGAAGCTGACGTTAAAGTTATTAGTGATACATTATCTAAGTTACCTAAAAATGCAAAGGCAGTAGCAGTAGGCGTGGAAAAAGGCGCAAATGCTTGGATTAACGCTGCTACACTTTCTCATAATCTAAATAGAATATCTGCACTTGTTTTAGATACAGCTTGTGCTGATGTAAATGAAGTTTTATGCCGTATGACATATTTTGATTATATTCCAGGTGGGGAATTTATAATCAAACAAGTAGCTAAATTTATTTTCGAGTATTATGATCCAGATGGTATGCAACCTATTGATGCAATTAAAAATATTCAAAATAAAAATTTGCCGATTTATATAATTCATGCAAAAGAAAATGACCGAATTTCTATAAATCAAGCAAGAAAATTATATTTAAAATTTCTGGAATATAAATTCAAAAATGTATACCTAGTGGAAAGACATGAAGAAGATGAAATATCTTTAAATAACAAAGGCTATAGACTGTATCAACAAACTTTACATAAGTTTTTTAGAAGGTGGGGTTTACCTCATAAAAAAGAACTTTTTGCCGAAGATATTAAAATTAAAAATTTTAAACCTAGTGCCCAAGTAGTTATGGAAAGAATGGAACAAGATGAACAAGAAGAATATCAAAAAACAATATCTAAGACTGTAATTTTATTATTTGTCGCATATGCTTGCCATCGGAATTTCCCGAACACCTCAGCAAAAATACAAAGTTGTATGATGTTTTTTTTACGTTTATTTGCAAAATCTGGTAAAATTAAAAGATGAAACTAATTTATAGCTTAGCTTTTATTTTAATGGTTCCCTATAGCATGACCCAAGATATAGAATATCTGTTCGCGCATGGCCACGCAGCAGGAAAAAAACAATTTAAATATTATAAAGAATTAATACCTTTAGCAGATAAAGGCTTAGCTTTTGATTGCGTAGATGCAAATAACAAACCACTTTATCCTTCTATTATTAAAATACGCCCTACCGCATTTGGACAAGAACTAGATATCCAAGTACTTACCAATGCAATACAAGATATTAATGTGCCTATTGTTGGTATCGGAGTTTCTAAAGGCGCAGCATGTTGGATAAATACTGCAGCAAAGAAAGAAAATATAAATAGTCTTGCAGCGCTTGTTTTAGAATCACCCTTTGCTAATGTAAATGAAATAATTCATAAATTTAAATTTATTGATTATTTAAATTATATTCCCTGCGGGCAATTTATAGCTAAAAAAGGGGCACAAAAAATTTTATGCCATTACGACCCATATGGTATACAACCTATTTATTCTATAAGCAAAATAACAAATAAAAATTTACCGATATTCTTAATACACTCAAAGCAGGATAAATTAATACCAATTAACCACTCACGCAGATTATATAATAAATTTCTTAAAAACGGCTTTACGAATGTATATTTAATAGAAACTGACATAGGCCACCATGCAGGCATTATTCACACAGACCAAAGTAAAATTTTTCCAAAAGCTTTAAATAGTTTTTATCACCAATTTAATTTGCCATATAATAAAGATATCCCCTTAATTGATATTTCGAAATATCAGCCTGATATTGCAGAAGTAGATAAAAGAATAAAGCAAGATACTGAAACATTTAAAGAATATATACCTGTTATTATACAAATAATAATTATATTACTTTTGGCTTATTTTATAGGCAGAAACTATTTAAATTTACCTAAAAAATAAAACTATTGCTTATCAAAAAAATTATTTTATAAACTTATAAAATGAAAAAAATAATATTGTCTTTATCATTAATTTTTTGCACAAATATTTTCGGTGCAAAAATAGTATTTGATCTCGGAGGCGTAATATTAAACACTACAAGTTTAGCAGCAATGCCTTCAATAGTTTACAATTTAGGTATGTATAATATTTTTAATTATTCTATTCATAATCCATTCAACCACCCTGAAGAAAGAATTTTTGCATTTGAAGACTTAGTTTATAACAAAAAAGATGCAGAGAGTTTATGGTTAAAAGGGCAAATAACAAGTGAAGAATTTTATGCAAAATTAATAGCTGCAAGCAATGATCCAAAATATTCTTCATTCTTTAGAAATGAATCTGAACGAAATTTTTTAAGAGCATCCTTTAAATTTCTTTTACCTCAAAAATTATGCAACGTCATCAATATCACATTTAAAAGTTATACGGTAATTAAACAATGCTTACTTGAAGGTCATGAGATATTTGTTTTATCAAATTGGGATCCTGAATCTTTCCCACTTGTTAGAAAGAAATGTTCGAGAATATTTGACCTGTTCCCACCTGATAATATTTATATTTCTGGCGATCTTAATCATTGCAAACCTTATAAAAATATATATAAATGCTTAATTAAAAATAATAATCCAAAAGATTACTATTTTATTGATGATACAGAAAAAAATTTAGAAGTTCCTATGGAAATAGGAATGAATACTATACATCACACAGACTGGAAATCTACTATCAAAAAAATGCAAGAATTAGGACTTTTAAGAGACTGTAAGCCATTTAAAAACTAGATTCAATTAATATAAATTTTCAGATTAAAACACCTTTTTCAGGTTAATACTACCCTACAATTACCAAGAAACCCCAGTGACAAATTTTAAATTATTAAAACCATTGATTTTAAGCTATATATATTGATATAATTTCAATTAGGATATATATGGTTTATATTCAATAACTTAATAAGGAGTATTATGAAAAAATTATTATTTATTGCTTTAATCGTTTTAGGGCATACATCTATTAAACCACTAACAAAACAAACTTATTGCACAACTAATTCTCAATGCCTAGTTAATGGTGTTCAGGGTTATTGCGTTAGCGGCGCATGCCAATCAGCTAAAGCTGTAGCCAGACAATAATTAATTTGTATCAATCACTGCAAGAAAATTTTGATTTTTTGCAGTGATTGGTTATTTTTTATTTAACAGAAGTTAATTTATTTTTTCCATTCTTTTACGAAGTGGTATTTCTGGCAAATATTTCAACTGTTCTTCCGATCTTAGAAAGGCTAAAATAACTTGCAACAAAGTATTTGTCATATCTGGGTCATTACGCAATTCTTTTATTTTTATAAGTATGCTGTCAATCTTTAGATCATTTTGATTTTGAGATTGTAATGATTTATATTTTTTTACCAACAATTTATATTTATCTAACAATTTTACTTTTGAATCCTCATTCTCTTCATTATCCTTATCAGAATCATAAACACCAGGCTGAGACACACTACTTTCACTTATGTAACCAGGTTGCGTACTAGATTCATATGGTTCAGCTGCATAAACACTTAAAGTAATAAATCCCAAAACAGCTACAAAAATTAATTTTTTCATAAACTCCCAATTGAATAATGTGAACCTTCCTACCTAGAGACTACTCTAAAACTTGTTTGTATTGATTAATCATCTTGTTAAAGCAAAATCTGGTTTTTACTGTCTCTTTGGCAGACTCCCCCATTTTTGTTCTTAACTCTAAATTTTGTAACTTAATAAATACTTTTTGCAGTTTATTTTCTTGATCCTCTTCAATCACAAAACCATCAAAATTATTAGTAATAACTTCATGTTCTTTAGTCTTATTAGTAACAATACAAGGTAACGCAAACGACATTGCTTCTAACAATGCAATAGACAAACCTTCTTCTTTTGATGTTGACACATAAATATCAAATAATGGATAAAAGCCATAAGCGTTATCAGTACTTGCAAAAATAACTTTATCTTCAATACCCAGCTCTTTTGCTTTATTTTTTAAGCTAATTTCTAATGGGCCACTGCCTAGTAAAAACAATCGTATATTTGGATTATCTTTTACACAATCTGCAAAGCTAATAATTAATAATTCATGTCGTTTGCGGGGAATAAATCTGCCCACGCAACCTATTACAAAATGCTGCGAGTTTAAACCAAAATCTTCTCTTTGTTTTGCTTGCCTGGTGCCCAAAGCAACAACATTATTATAATCTATGCCATTATTAATAACTGTTAATTTTTCTTTTATTGCAGGTGATAAACTTAATAAATCTTTATAAACTCCATCTGAAACTGCTACTAATCTTTTTGAACATGCAAAAGTAATTTTATCTAAAGAATCACGAAGAAAATTGTTTTTGCTTTGAGTTTCTACATTAGAAGCTAAATGCATTACACAAACTATTGGTACTCTAATAATTTTTGCAATAATAGATCCTAATAAATTTGCTGACCATAAATGAGATAAAATGTAATTCGGGCTTAATTTATATATTAATTTAAATAAACTAATACAAAAAATTGGATCATATTTACAAACTAATCCTTTAATTTGATAAGTCTTTATACCCAATTCTTTTATGCGTGCTACGTTTGGCCCATCATGAAAATATATTACATGATGTTCATAATCATTTTTTAAATGTCTTAAAATATCACAAATTAATGATTCTGCACCACCTACTTTTAGGCTGGTTGTTAAGTGAATAATTTTTGGTTTCATAGTATTATTATGATATAATAAAAATAAAATTATTATAGGTAATATTATGAAAAAATTGGAATATGGGTTTTTTATTGCCATTGAAGGCATTGATGGCTCAGGCAAATCGACTTTAGCCAAAAACATTTATAATTATTTGAATGAGCTTGGATATGAAACAATTTTGACAAAAGAACCGGGTGGGACACCGTTAGGATTACAATTAAGAACTATTTTGCAAACCAAAAATACACCCGTAAATACAAAAGCTGAGTTCTTACTTTTTGCAGCTGACAGAGCCCAACATTTTAGCAATGTAATTATGCCTGCTTTAAATAATAATAAAATTATAATTTCTGACAGATTAAATGATTCATCTATTGCTTATCAAGGTTATGGTAGAAGTTTGGATATTGAAACTTTAAAACATATTAATAATTGGGCCATGGGTGATATTAAGCCAAATTTAACTATTTTTGTGCGTGTTGATACTAATATTGCATTTAAACGTATTAAAGCAAGAAAAGAAGAGTTAACAGATTTTGAAAAAGAACAATCTTTTATGAATAAAGTCGCTTTCGGGTTTCAAGAAATGTATCAAAACAGAACAGATGTTGTAACATTAGATGGCAATAAAACTCAAGAAGAACTTCTTGCCGATGCAGTTAATACAATTAAGAAACATTTACAATGAACACAGAATTTAATATAAACGCACAAACACAGCTTTTTATAGGACCAACAAACGAAACAATAGAGTTTGTACACAATGCCTTACAGAACGTCTTTTGTAAAAATAATGGCTGCAAAACTTGCGTACGCTGCTCGCAAATAAGACAAAATGAACACCCAAGCATATTTTGGTTAAAACCAGAAAAGCAGTACACTTTAGATCAGCTAGAAATAATATTTGAAAAAATTACGTTTACACTAGATGAAGATGAGAAATTTTTTATAATTTTTGAATCAGCAGATTTATTAAACCAAGCTTGTTCTAATAAACTTTTAAAATCTATAGAAGAACCAAAACCAGGTTACTATTTTTTATTTCTTTCACAACGCAAAGAACAAATACTACCAACAATACGTTCTCGTTGCATAACAACTTATTTTTATAATGAAAATGAAGGTTCGCAGAACTCAGAACTTTTTAATTTTTTTATAAATCCAAATTCCAGCCCACTAATATTTTTAAAAACTTTAGATAAAATAAACATTAGTGAACAAGATAGTATTGAACTTCTTGATGGATTGATCAAACATTGGTCAACCAACGCAAAACAAGCGTTATTAAATAATGATAATGATAGTTATATGCACGCATCTCATGTAATTGATATTTTAGAATCTGGCTTCAGTAAACCGCCAATGCCTGGAAGCAGCAAAACTTTTTGGAAAAACTTGTATTTAAAAATTCAAAATTAATTTTTTTGTTGAAATAGATTACAGTTATTCTACACTAAAAAAATGAGCACACAAATAAAAGACCTTCTACATACTATTTTTAAAGACATCAAAAACAATGATGCTTGGCAAGTTTATCTTTTGACCAATTGGAACTCTATTATTGGTAATTTACAATCAAAAGTTAAGCTTGAAAAAATCTATGAAGACACACTTGTTCTAGCCGTATACGATTCAAGCTGGATGCAGGAATTATTCTTAATGTCTAACATGCTCATAATTAAAATAAATTCAAAATTGGATGCACCTCGCATCAAACACTTACGTTTTAAAATCGCTGAGCGTGCAAAAGTAAAGAAAGTAATTGTAAAAAATATAGAACCTGAAAAAAAAATATATTTAAATTCACAAGAACTTACAGCTTTAAGTAAAATAACTGATCCTGAATTGAATGAAGGCTTAAAAAATTTTTTAATTAGGTGTCATCGTGAAAGATAAAAGCATATGCTATGTAGCTGGACATTCAGGTGGGCATATTATCCCAAGCATTACGCATGCTAAAAAAGAATTAGAACATAACTCAAATACAAAAATATTATTCTTTTGTACTAATGCCGAGTTAGATAAAAAAATATTAGAAAAACATGAATTTTTAAATACAGTTTATTTACCGATCACTAATATCCCAAAAAATAAATTATTATTGCCTAAATTTTGCATAAATCTATTAGTATCATTTGTAAAAAGCTTATACTTGCTTAAAAAGCATAATATTAAAAATATTATAAGTATGGGCGGTTTAGTATCACTACCTGTTTGTTTTGCAGGTAAAATATTAGGTATATCAATACAGCTTTATGAATTAAATGTTGAACCCGGCAAAGCTATTAATTTATTAAGTAAATTAACTACGGATGTTAATATTTGCTTTCCAGTTACACAAAAATATTTTCCAAAAACTAAATGTAATTTAGTTTCTTACCCTGTAAGATTTAATAATGATATTAAAAATATTACACAAGAAGCTGCGTTACAGAAAATAAATTTAAACGCAGAATTTAAAACTATATTAGTGTTAGGTGGCTCGCAAGGATCTTTATTTTTAAATAATTTAATTAAACAGTTTGTTAAAGAAAATAGTAATTTAAAGCTTCAGATTATTCACCAAACGGGTCAATTAGATAATTTTGATTGGCAAAGCTTTTACAAAGAATTAAATATACCAGCAATTACATTTGATTATCACCATGAACCTGAATACTATTATATTGCTTGCGATATAATAATTTGCCGTTCTGGAGCAGGCACTTTGGCAGAAATTTTATTTTTTCAAAAAAAATGTTTAACAATACCTTTGCAGACAAGTTATACCAATCACCAAAAGTATAATGCTTTAGAACTTGAAAAATTATATCCTGATTTAATTCATGTAATTGAACAGAATAAGGTTAATAATTTAGATATTAAAAAATTAATTTAGAAATATATTTACAGCTTCAGGATCATAAGAATTACACAATTCGCCAGTAACCCAATTCATAGTAATTTCTTTTAATCGTAAATCAAATGCAAATTTATTTTGTGTGAATGGTATATTCTGGTTTAAATTTAACCAAATTGGAAACGCAGTCCTCACCCCGAAAATATTTTCTCCCATAGGCTTGTTATCATCACAACCAACATAAATTGTTGTAGTTAATTCTGGCGTAGAACCAGAAAACCAGCTTGTTCTACAATCATTTGTTGTACCAGTTTTACCAATTGCTTCACATTTTAATGGTGGATTTTTTAAACGGCCCAAATAACGTTTGATACCTATTGATAAAACCTTTGCAACTTGTCCGCTTACCAAAGGATCAATTATTTGTCCTTGAACAGGTGTCGATTTAAAAATTTTCTTTCCCCATTCATTTTTAATCCATTTAATATAATGAGGTTCAATATATAAACCATTGTTTGCAAAAACATTAAATGCTGCAATAGCTTCTTTTAATGTTACATCTAAACAACCTAATGCCAATGCAGGGTAAGGATCGATACGTGATGTAAATTTAAACTTATGTGCTAAATCTGCAACTTTCTTGCTACCAATTTTTAATAAAGTTTTAATTGCTATAATATTATTAGAATAAGATAATGCGCGTGCTAATGTCATTTTTCCTTCAAAGTTACCTGTATTATTTTTGGGCTTCCATATGGTTCTATTTGTTATAAATTCCATTGGTTCATCTATTTCAGTATGAGTAAAATTAATATTATTTTCTACTGCTGCTGCATAAACAATTGGTTTAAAAATTGATCCCATTTGACGCTTTGCTTGTAACGCCCTATTAAATTTAGAACATGAAAAATCTGATCCACCTATAAGCGCTTTTATTTCCCCAGTTTTTACATCCATTGAAATTAATGCACCATCAATATTGCTGTTCACATCCCTTTTTAATCTAGTTAATTGATTTATAAATTCGCGTTGTGCATTTTCTTGAATTTTTCTATTTATTGTAGTTTGTATAATTAATCCACCACAATAAACTCTTTGCTTGCCAAACTTATCTTCTAAAGAAATGCGAATCGTTTCTTTTAAATGCGGCGCAAAATTTTGATTTTTATTTTGTGACACTAACAATTTAATCTGTTTATTTTGTTCATATTCTTCTACTGTTATAAAATTTAGTTCTCTCATAAGATAAAGAATAAGGTCTCTTCTTTTTTGTGCTGAAGTTGGTGACAATAGCGGGCAATAATTGGCAGGTGATCTTACAATACCTGCCAAAACAGCTGCTTCAGAAATAGTTATATTATCAACTGATTTTGAAAAAAATCTTTGTGCCGCTGCTTGAATTCCATATATTCCACAACCAAAATAAACATGATTTAAATACGTTTCTAAAATTTGCTCTTTAGAAAATTGGCGTTCTACTAATAAAGCAAAAAATTGTTCTTTAACTTTACGTTGAAATGTTTTTTTTGAATCAAAAAATAATAATTTAACCAATTGTTGAGTAATTGTACTTGCACCTTGGACTATGCGCAAATTAGAAATATTTATTACGATAGATCTGATTATACCTTTAAATGAAATACCTGAATGATTAAAAAACTCTCTATCTTCTGATGCTACGAATGCGTTGATTAAATGTTGCGGAATATGATTATATTTTACAGGATCACGTTTATCTAATTCAAACCTTGCCCACTCATTGCCTTCTTCATCTAATATAATAGATGGCTTGCCCGGGTTATAATTTTCTAATACTGAAAAATCTACTAGATTATTATTGAGCAATGCAATTAATATACCTAAGCAAAATGCGATAAATATAATTGTAAAAGTAATAAGATGAGAAATTTTTGTTTTTAACATCACATAAGTTTAACACAAAAAAAAAGAGCCACCAAATAATTTGGTGGCTCTCAATTAATCTAAATTAATTCTTATTGTCTTCTTTGAGATCTTGTGTCTTCTGATTTAAAACCTAAAGCACTTTTAGTTTTTCTGAACCCTTTTTTAACATTAGCGTTTACAGTTGCATTATATCTATAAAGTAAACCTGCTGCTACTAAAGCTGCAAATGCTAAAGATTTCTTTTTATGTGTTACAGATACAAATTCCCAAGCTGATTCAGCTTTTTCTAATTTTGAATCAAAATTTGTAAATGCTTTTAGTTGTTCAACTAAAGATTTAGCTGCATCTTTTACAGCTTCTTTTTCTGCTTGATTTGCCATCGCTTCTGTAGAAGCTACTTGTGCTTTTACATTTTCAAGAACTAGCTTTTCAGTTGCTAAAGCAAGTGAAGCTTGTGAAGCTGTTGCTGCTGAAGATGATGCTGCTGCTGAAAAATTTGCTGCGTTTTGTGAATTAACTGCTGCTTGTAAAGCGCTTTCTGAAGCATTTACTGAAACGACAGAAACTAATAACAATAATGATAAAACTTGCATTTTCATAAGACCCCTTTGAAAAATTTTTAGTTGTTTAATACACCTGCGATTAAATTTACTTGAAATAGTTTAATTGTCAACCTAGAATAAATTAGAAATTTAATAATGTTTTATTAATACACAAACTTTTAACTTTAAAATATATATGAATAAACAATTGATAATTCAGGTAAAAACATACGTCGGAATTTTATTTTTTTTTATGCTAGATATTTGCATTTACAGTTTATTTAATCAATATCTTATAAACTCTTTGCTGTGCTATTTAATTGTGAAAAATTTAACAAATACAATCTCTTTAAATCAGAATCTTTGCGCTGTATTTCTTCTGCTAATTAATTCGTTTTTACATTATGGAATATTTGGGCTCGATTTAGGTCTTCTTTTTGTGTTACTTATTATTATAAATAAAACAAAAAAAATTGTAATATATCATTATTTATTATTATTCTTGCTAATATCTGGATATTTTTTATTTAAGTTTTTAACTTTAGACTATTTTATTCTTGGTCAAAATTTAAATTTTAAATTAATATTTTTATCAATTATTTTAAATTTCTTTATTTCTTCAATTTTGTTATTCTTCTATAGGAGCAAGAATCCAAAAATTAAAAATTGACAAAGTGAAATAAATTAAGTAAAATTAATATTGAAATCCAAAGGTAGACTGGGCAATCGCTTGCAAGGTAAACTTACAAGAGGAAAGTCCGGACTCCAAATGAAGAAGGCACCTTGGGAGAATATCTGTTATGGTATTCAATCAAGGAGGGTGAAAACTCATGGAAAGTGCCACAGAAAAAAACCGCTAAATTAAGCTCGCAAGAGCTTAATAAGTAAGGGTGAAAACGTGTGGTAAGAGCGCACGATCTATTTCAGCAATGAAATATTTGGGTAAACCCTGTCTGGAGCAAGACAAAATAGGCACACATTAGGTAATTCATTCCAGCTAGTGTGCGGGTATGTCGCTTAGATTAATGGTTGCTACTTTCTTAACTGCAGTGTACAGAAAGAACAGAATCCGGCTTATAGGTCTACCTTGGAAATCGATACGTTCGACTCGTTTCACTCGCTCAGTATGATCGGGATTTTATGACACTAAACAAATTTCTCTGGACCCTGCCATTTATAAGTTTTCTTTTAGGTTATTTTTTAATTAACCAACTTTTTAATACAAAAAAAGAAATAGAAGTACCTAATTTAGTTGGAACATCAATAATAGAAGCTACAAAAATATTATCTGACGCACATCTGAATATTCGAATATTATCACAAAAAGAAGAACCTGATTTAATACCAGGAACAATTATATCTCAAAATCCAGTCAATCAAAAAGTTAAACAAAATCAAACTATTTATTTGGTCGTTGCAAAAAAACCTGACTTTTATAAAGTACCAAATTTCATGGGCAAAAAACTGGATGACATTCAACCTATTGTTGCAAAAGAAAATATTAAATTAAAAATTTATTATGAACAAAGTATATTGCCAGAAAATTACTGCATTACACAGTTTCCGGCCCCGAATACTAATCTTGAAGAAAAAAAGATCTTGCTTTATATAAGCTCAGGAAATAACAAAGAAATAGTTTTTCCTAATTTTAAAGGCAAAGAACTAAAGAGTGTAATTAATTTATTGAAGTTAAATAATTTACAAATTAAATTAGTGATGAAAAACCCTAATGAAGAATATAATTCAAGTAAAGATTATATTATTATTGATCAAAGACCTTTTGCTGGATCTTTGATCAAATTAAATCCAAATTTAAATGTTCAATTAATTATTCAATAAAACTACATAGATTTACTTCTTGACATTCGTGTTCTTGGCAAATTAACAAGATTTAATGATGCTGAACTTCTTCTTAAATTACCCTTGCAAGTTGGGAAATCAAAAGTAACTTTAGATACTTTAGTTTTTCGTAAAAATTTAACAATTGCAAGTAACGTTCCTGAAGCTACTACAGTTTGAGTTTTTGTGTCTAATAATTTATAAATACTTCTAAGCCCATTTATCATAAATTCGTTAGATTTTATATTTATAGAAAAAGAAATACAGAACAACATTAATAATAATCGCGCTTGCTTCATTCTTACCCTTAACTAATTAAAATATTAAACTCTTTTTAGAAAAATTATCATAACAATATATTTTGTAAATTGAAAAAAAATATCAGCTTGTTTAAGAATAAAATTCGAATTCTTCTGCCTTAGTATCTTTCATTTTGCTAGTTTTTAAAGCTTTTGGATAAATATATTTTTCTTCTTTTGATACATTTTTTGAAGAGTCAGAATTATCAGTGTTTATTCCTATATCTTTCATTGAAGATTCTTTTTTTCTCCAAATTTCTCTTTTTAAATCAAAATTTTTATTTTTTAAATCTTTTTTAGTTCTTAATAAATATCCAATAATAAACACAGAAACACCTATAGTTGTACACAAAATCGGTTTGTGATGTTTTTCAAAAAATGATTGTGCTGAAAGCTGCGCAACAAATAAGCAACATACTAAACTTAAAACTAATTTTTTCACTATAAGCCTTTCAAAATAGAATCAATATTTCCATCTTCAAAAACTATATTATAAACCGCATTACAAAATGGCAAATTAATATTTAACTTTGTAGATAATTGCTTTACAGATTGCAAAGTATTTAAACCTTCAACTGTCACATTATTTTTTAAAATATCATCAAGCTTCTTACCTTTGCCAATCTCCTGGCCGAACCATAAGTTTCTACTAGATTTGCCAAATGCACATAAAACTAAATCACCAACACCTGCAAGGTCATACGCAGTTTCTTTTTGGCCGCCTAATGCATGTAATAGCAGTCCCATTTCAGCTAAACATTTGGTAAATAAATATGCAATTGTATTATCTGCAAAATGGGCGCCTTGCGCAATACCAATACCGATTGTTAACACGTTCTTTAATGCTCCACAAATTTCTAATCCTAGAAGATCTTTTGTCTTCTTTATTTTTACGTAATCATTTTTCAAGGTTGCTTGCAAGTTACTGTAATGCCCTTCAACTTGCGTTGCTAAATTAACACCAGTCAGTTTTTGTTCAACCAATTCTTTTGCAAAACTTGGACCAGAAATAACTGCAATTTGTGTATTAGGTAATATTTCTTGAACTATTTGAGTTGGAAACAACAAAGTATCTTGTTCTATACCTTTGCTTAAACAAACTATAACTTGTGTACTTTTAATATCAGGTTTTAGTTTTTCTATCACTAAACGCAAGAATTTTACTGGGATTGCTACAAAAATATATTCTGAATCTTTAATTGCATCTAATAAATTATTAGTTGCTTTAATATTTTTATTTAATTTTATATCAGGGAAATATTTTGAGTTACTATGCCCTTGGTTAATCATGTTTGCAATTTCAGCTTCATAACACCACAAAGTTACTTCATAACCATTATGTGCCAATACTGTTGCAATTGCAGTACCAAAATGCCCTTCACCAATAACTACTATTTTTTTCATAAGTTCTTCTCAAAAAAATCTAATGCTATATCACCAACAATTTCATGATCTTTAATTCGTGCAGACATCGCTTTGTCATGAATTAATTTAGGTTCTACTATGCGACCCAAAAATGTTTCTTCATTTAAGAATGTCCAATGGGTAGCTTCAGGAATTATTTTAATATGTGCATTTTTAATTTGTGCTGCATAAAATTTAGCATTCTTATCTGCGTTTATTATTTCATCATTATCACCTGCAATAATAAAGACAGGAATATTTATATCACTAAATTTATTAAAATATACAAATTGTTCATCTATACCCGGCGCCATTGCAAACACAGCTTTTATGCGTGTATCTTTAAAAGACGAATTTGCAAGATCATACTCAAAATTGTTTAATTCTTGTTCATACGATTCTTGGTCTTTAAATAATTTATACATTGCTTCTTTTTCTGCTTGCGTTGTTTTGTGGTGATCTTCAACTATATTTACATAATTCGTTTGAGCACCGGCTATCCATAAACTTGCAGCACCACCTTGTGAATACCCTGCCATACCAATTCTATTTTTATCTATTTTTTGAGACCAGTATTTATCTTCTAGTAATTTGTTTAAGACAAAGCTTATATCACGCGCACGCTCGAATGGCCTGATTGACCAATACGGGGACATATTATCTTGCGTATTGCCATAATGGTCCATTGTTACAACTATGTAACCTTGCGAGGCTAACAAATGCACAAACCAAGAACTTGCCCATTTGTCTAGACCATATCCATGCGAGAACATAATTAGCGGGTATTTTATTTCCCCTGATAAGATTTTAGCATTTTTAGCTACGTTACCAATCTTCCAAATCGAATGACTAATACATTCAGTATTAGCACTATTTTCTGCGGGATACCAAATAGCTGTTTTTATTTCACGATTTCTATTAGCATCATTGAAAGTTATTTCTTTTAACCCAACTTTGTAACCTTGTGCTACATAGTCACAACTATCAAATTTTTTGGAAGCTAAAAATAATAGAAGTCCAATAAAAACCACTGAGAAAATCAGCTTGAATTTAAACACGCATTTTCCTTTTTAGAAAGTAGATATCATTCATTTTTTTGATAAGCTATAAAAATATAGTAAAAGTTAAGGTTAAAAACAAATTTAGGATGCAAAATGAAAAGATTAATATTTTTAGTGTTATTGCCAGTATTAATTAGTGCAATGCAAGAAAATCTATCTGTTAAAAAAATTACTATTGCTAATCACACTAAATACTCTTTATGCATTCAAGCAGCTCCACTGTATCAAGAAATGGTATTACCAAACCAAACAATCAAACGTGATATTGAGGGCTATTATCTTATAATTAAAAATAACTTTATAAAAGTTCCCGCACTATCTATGAAAAATATTGTTTTTAAAAAGATAGATATAAATAATCTTTCTCGCCAACCTCAGATAATTAATAATTTTGTTTATTATAATGCTGCAACTAAATTTCGAGTTAATTTATTAGGTCAGACTTCTAGAAGTGAGCATTATATTTATTGGTCAAACTGGCTACCAATTGAAGACAGTGCAATTTATGTCATTACTAAAGAAAAAAATAAGTTTGTAATGAGAAAAATGAATTAAAAGAAATAGGGGTTCTTTTATTAATATAAGACCTCTAATAGGGCGATTAAAATATTGGACTTTTTGCTACACGTAATGCATAACTTGTGATAAATCCGCATCAAAATAAAAGCTATATTATTACAATAGACAATACCAAATTTACAATAATTTGTAACATTTGTTTTTTTACTCTTTTGAACCTGGAAAACACCACAGACTATTTCTATTTGATAATTTCTTGCTTTTTGCATTTCTCTTGTGATAAACTATAAAAAGATAATAGAAATTAATTTTTAGGAGAAAAAATATGAAATTAAATAAATTTATGATTTTTTTATTAATAATAAATTTTGGTATTGAAGCAGCCCAATCAATTGATTTACCTGATGAAAAAAGGATTGCATTGTCTAATTTTTCGCCTGTATTAGTAAAATATCAATCAGATAAGAGAACATTCGACCTAAGTTTTGGCAATAATGGTCAGGCAGAAATTCCTACAATATCTAACCCTAAAAATCTTGAATTACGTTATAATCCAAATACAGGAAGCATTTTTGTTTCAGATAAAGAAAAAGGTGATATGGTTGTGTTTGATCAAAATGGGAAAATTAAGCCTGAATTGACAAAAAGAGGCAAAGATGAATTTGGCAATGATGATTCTAATTTGATAAATTTAGATTCTTTAGCATTCAATACACAAGAAGAAGCTGAAGCAGCCGGTTGGAATATTAATCATCAGAATAAATTTAATGAATTGGATGAGTTAGTAATTGTTAAAATGCCGGTAAACGATGGATATAAATGGTTATATGGTAAAACCAGAGGCCGAAATCTAGACCACCCTCAATTATTGTTATGGAAAATTTATGTACCAGGTCAGGATACATTAAGCACTAGGGCAATTAATATAGGCAGGCACCAAATATCAGAAGAAAATCAGGGCCCAGAAGTAGAATAGTTAAACGCCGAAGTTTCTTTGGCATACTTTAAATCTATCTAATGCCTGAGTAAGATGATGTACTTCAATTTCTGGTCACATACAATCTAAGAAATAAAGTTCACTGTAAGCAGAATATTTATTGGTCAAACTGGCTACCAATTGAAGACAGTGCAATTTATGTCATTACTAAAGAAAAAAATAAGTTTGTAATGAGAAAAATGAATTAAAAGAAATAGGGGTTCTTTTATTAATGTAAGACCTCTAATAGGGCGATTAAAATATTGGACTTTTTGCTACACGTATAGGTAGATATAGGATAAAATGAAAAAAACACTTACTTTTGTATTATTGTTTCTAGTAATTATCACAGCACACGCAAATTTACAAGCTTCAGTAGAAATGAATGAATCACAATTAGGTTCTATAGCATTTAATACACAAGAAGAAGCTGAAGCTGATGGTTGGAGTATTAATCGAAATAATATTTTTAATGAACCCAATGAATTAGTAATTGTAAAGAAATTTATCAATGGTGGCTATAAATGAGTGTATGGAACAACTTCTGGAGAAATTAGTCAACCAGAACATATTAGAGATCAGTGGGGAGTTCACATCCCTGGAGATTATTATGCATTTTACTCTCCTTACAATATAGGAAAAAGATTATTACAATAGAAAATAATAAATTTAATAATCCTGAAGCAAATTAATTTCTTTACACCTTATCCTTTATTGTTTTTGAAAATCTTTTTTTGTTAATATGTAATCATATTAACCTTTAAGGAATTAGAAATGAAAAAATTATTAATAATATTAGCAAGTATAATAGCTATATGTATAGTGTTTATAGCTGCTGCAATGGGTTATACATATTATCTAAACAAAAAACGATATGTAAGTGCCCAAGAATTTAACAAACTATCAACCAAGCTTGTAAGTTATGGTAATACTTTAAAAGAATATCAGACTGCGCGTATAGGCAAGGATTTTGAATTTCCGAAAAATCTAAATATACCTGAAGATAAAATTGCAAAATTGCCGGAAGTCAGACGAGAAAATCAAGAAAAATTTAATCAATTAATTCCTGAAGTTAAAAAAATTAGAAAAGATCTATTATTCACACCTTTAAATATCAGAAATGAGCAAGGACAAACGCCTTTAATGCTAGATTTACGTATTGCGCCTATTGTATATGCTCTTAATAAAGGGCGAGCAAAACAATTAATAAATGCGCAAGACCATAATGGAAAAAAGGTTATACAATATTTAATTGAATCTAAATATTTTAATGATATTGCTACTTATGTGGCAGTACTTAATTTTGGGGCACGCATAAATAACCAAGATATTGAAGCTGCAAAATTAAAATTAAAAGATGAAATTTATTTGAGCCCAATTATTAATTTATTAAAAATTTGGCAGAAAAGAAATAACTAAACGCCAAAGTTTCTTTGGCACACTTTAAATCTATCTAATGCCTGAGTAAGATGATGTGCTTCAATTTCTGGCCACATGCAATCTAAAAAATATAGTTCGCTATAAGCAGATTGATAAAGTAAAAAATTACTCAAGCGTTGCACAGAACCGGTGCGAATAATTAGTTCAGGTTCCGGTGTGCCATTTGTCCATAACGATTTGGTAACCAATTCTTCATTAATACTATCTTGTGAAATTTCACCTGAAATTACGCGTTTTACAATATCTTTTACACTTGCAACAATTTCTTGTCTTGCACCATAGCAAAAGAGTAAATTTACCTGTAGTTTGTCACAATCTTTGGTTTGCGCTTCTATCAAATTACAAGCAGATAGAACAGCTTCCGGATATAAAGAGCGTTCGCCAATAAATTTTATTTTAACACCCTTTTGTTTATATTCTTCAATATGCTCAGTTGCATCATTAATTAAAAGGCTAAAAATAAATTCTTTTTCAGTTTCTGATCTGTTTTTTAAATTTTCTAAAGACAAAGTATATAAAGTTAAATATCTGATTTGCATATCTAGGCAAAACTCAACCACTCGCTGAGCTGCTTGTGAGCCATGCTTATGGCCTAAAAAAGCTTGTAAGCCATTTTTTTTGGCCCATCTGCGATTACCATCCATTATCATTGCTAGGTGTTTGATCATAATATTTAAACTAATTTCTTAGATAATAATATTTTTTGATTACTTAAACTTCTTACAAAATTTACAGCGTAATAAACAGCAACCATACCAGATGCAAATAATAATCTTTCAGCAATTACAACAGGTATTAAAGAAATCCATTGAGTAGCAATCATAGGCACAGTATAAATCCAAATTACAGAGCCAACAGCATGTGCAACAAAGGTGGAACCTAAAGCACGCAAGAATGTATTATTAAAACCAACAAAGCTTATAATCATAGGTATTAACCAGAATGTTGAATAAACCCATGCTTGTCCACCAACCGGGTGTAAAACAAATAACCCCATGCATAACAATGGAACTACTAATCTAAGGTACTTTGATGGAGACAGCCAATAAGCAGATGCAAAAAATTGTGGAATGTAGTATCCTATACCTATAGAACCGCTACCTATTAAGAATTTATATAAAAATTGAATGGCAAAGAAATTAACATAGTATACAAGTCCGCCAACTATTCCTACCATAGGCACAGCAATGTTAGACATTGAAAAGAACATGGCAGTTGAACCTAACATAAGGCTAAACTTAATTAATTTAGCAAAATGTAATACTATTAAATTTAAGATAAATATTGGCGATTTTTTAAATATGCTTCTTATCATTAGGGTAACTCCTGTATGGTATTCTTTAGCCGATCAAAGACAATTTAAGTATGAATTATTTTAAAATAAGATCAATCCTAATCGAAAGGAATTAACATGAAATACAAAGCAATAATATTTGATATGGACGGCACCATAATAGATACTGAACATATCTGGCGTGATGCAACTAAAACCCTTATTGAAAATAAAGGACATGAAGTTACACCTGAACTTGAAGAAGATTTAGGCCGTAAATTAAAGGGACTCGCTTCTATTAAAAGCTGCCAAATTATTAAAGATATGCTTAATCTAGAAGAATCTTTAGAAGAGTTAATATTAGAGAATGCTACTTTAGCAAATGATAAATATAAGCAAGGTGTACGTTTTATAGAAGGTTTTGTAGAATTTCATAAAACACTAGATTCACACAACTTAAAATCTGCTATAGCAACTAATGCTGAAGCCTCAACAGTCGATATAACACACGAAAAGCTAGACCTGCAACAATTTTTTAAAGAACATATTTACAATGTTGAACATGTTGATTTTGTTTGCAAACCACATCCTGCATTATATTTACATGCTGCCAAACAGCTAGGTGTTGACCCTTCTGAATGTATAGCTATAGAAGATTCTGCTCATGGCGTTCGCGCTGCTAAAGCTGCTGGCATGTTCTGTATTGGCATAAATACTGCCAAAGATGTCTCATTTTTACAAGAAGCTGACATTATAATTGATGAATATCATGAAATTGACCTTAAAAAGCTATTAAAACAGTAGTATTATTCTATTAGCAATATTTTGAATTTCATATATACTCTTCCTATGGTACATAAATAGGGGAATATTATGAAATTCAAACAGTTTTTATTCGTTCTTTTAATATTTACAGGTTTATTCACTTCAAAAACAACTTTACCAGCAGAGCAAAGTTTGGCAAATCAGGCTTTAGAGGTTGTTAAAAACAACAAGGGCATTGCTTTAGT
>JARLHJ010000007.1 GCA_031292305.1 Candidatus Babeliales bacterium | reverse complement strand
TAAGCTCAGTAATAGTATAAACATTATATTTTTCTTCATAACGACTCCTTTTTTATAAATTCGATACTTTAACCATAAAAGTACCTGTTATAACTAGGATAGCGCGTCGAAAGCCGAAAAATCAAGAACTGTAACAAGTTTTTTGCTTTTTTTAATTGTTTTCTAAGAATCGCTGGGCATCTAAAGCAGCTTTGCAGCCTTGTCCCGCAGAAGTTATAGCTTGGCGATATTTGCAATCCGTTATATCACCAGCTGCAAACACGCCTTCGATAGATGTTTGTGTTTCGCCTTTTAAGACAATATAACCCATCTTATCTAGTTCTAATTGTTCTTTAAAAATAGCACTGTTTGGGGTTAAGCCAATTGCTAAGAATAGTACATCAGTTTTTATATTTTGTTTTTCTTTAGTTTTGGTATTTTCAATAACAACTTGGGTAATGTGATTTTCGTTTCCAATTATTTCAGAAATTGTTGAATTATAAATAATATTAATGTTGGGATTATCCAGAACCCGTTGTTTCATAGTATGGCTAGCAGTTAACTTATCTAAAATATGTACTACAGTAATTTGGTTTGTAAATTTTGTCATAAAAGAAGCTTCTTCCATAGCAGTATCACCACCGCCGACAATTACTATAGGTCTATCTTTATAAAATGCACCATCGCATGTAGCACAAGTAGTAACGCCTTTGCCCCAATAGGTGCTTTCTCCTGGGCAGTTTAATTTTCTAGGTTCAGATCCTGTAGCAATAATAAGAGAATCGGTTTTAATTTCTCTATTATTATTTGTCCATAAAGTAAAAGGACGATTTTTTAAATCTACTTTATCAATTTTTTCTTCAATAAATTGGCAGCCTAGATCGGCTGCCTGATTTTTTAGTTTGCTCATTAATTCAGGGCCCAAAATACTTTTTTCTCCGGGCCAATTTTCTACATAAGAAGTACCCATAAGCTGACCCCCAGGTGCTTGGCCTTGAATAACAATTGGATTTAAAGCGGCACGTGATGCATAAATACCTGCTGTAATGCCAGCAGGACCAGAGCCAATTATTATTAGCTTATGAATTTTATTCATAGAGTATTAATCTCTTGTTAAAATATTTAATATATAATTTAATGTTTTTTCGCGAAGACAAATATGCTTTAACACTTCACTGGCTATAGGATATTCATTTTCATTTGCTTTAATAGCCGAATGCTGGAAATAGATTAACTCTTTTGTTCTAGGTCGTAAAGATAAATGTAAATAATTTTTAACATCATTATGATCAATATTTATATTTTCTGTAAATGAAATGTAATCTATTAAAATCATTTCTTTAACTTGTCTTTGCGCAAGTTGATAAACTTTTTCATTGAATTCTTTTTGCATCCTATAAACAGGATAATCGGGGTTTTGTTGTAAGTCATTTAGAATAAGTTGTTGTTGCCTTAAAATAGTAGAAACAGGTGCTGGCACATTAAATTTATTTAAAAAAAGATCAAATAGCTCTTCAATAGTTGATTTTCTTAAAGATAAATCATTTTTAAAAGAAAAAACTTCTATTAATTTTTGATGAACATTTTTATTTGTTTTTAAGTTAAAATGATTTTTGAAGAACTCTAGCGAAACATGTGATTTTGGTAAAATATCAATAATTTCAATACCAAAAGAGAAAATCAAATCAGCTAAATCATTAAAATATTCTAATAATATTGGGCTGCTTGAATAAAATTGATCATTTATTTTCTTGCCTACAAAAATTTCTTGGTAAATAATACTTGATTCTTCATCGCCAATTTTAAGCCATAAATTTTCTTTATGATGGTCAAGCACAGGTTTATTTTCATTGTCTACAGGATAAATATTAAAACATATCCAGTCGCCAATTTTAATTTCTAAATTTTTAGTTTCAAATTCTTTTTTATTATTTAATTCTTCTTTTAAGAATGAATCTGCCTGTTTATCTAAATCTTTATATTTTTTTCTTTTAGGTGCTCTGAAAATAAGATATTTCCAATCTTCGATGATAAATTTTTCTATTGGTGTAAATTCAAAGTAAAATTTTGCTTCACAATTATGTTCTAATTCTACTTTACTTAACCTTGGATCACCTGCTAAAATAATTTTTTTACTTCTAAGTTCTTTATATAAAAAGCTTATTACAAAAAAGTTTAAGAAAAACTCTTTTGTGTATGTTGTAATATTATTTTTATAATGTTCATCTATAAAACTTAGAGGAATATCCCTTTTGTAAAATGCTTGTGCTAATAATTTTTCTTTTTTGGCTATAGAAGCTTGATGGTAATATTTATTTACCAAATAATTAGGGGCTGTAATTATTACGGAGTTTATTTTTTTTACATCCGCACTTGTGCTTAATACATTGAATTTAATAGGGTTGATTTCAGTACTCATCATCACTATCTCCTACTCTTTTTTTTTAAGGCTTGTTAATGAAACCTTTTAAATAAAACATTAGCTAATTAAAAAATTAAATGCAAAAGAAAAATTTAATCTAATGAAAAAATAAAATTGAGTCTTATTGATCCGTTCGCCCTGAACGGAGCGTAGAGTAGTTGAAGGGTAACAGAATTTAATGCTTCAAGCTTCTAAACAGGTAGCACTAACGACTGGGAAAGTTATTTTTTTGAAAAAGAGGTTCTAAATATGTAATTACTTATTATATAAAGATAAGAATTTTTCGCATGTTTCAATGCATGCAGCTGCCTGAGGTAATATGCTTTGTACAATTTGAATTTTTGATGCAGGTACATCAAGAATTCTATCTGTAGGAATGGCTCCACATTGGTTAATCATATTTTTGCATTGATTAATTATGTCTTTGCTGACAATCGTTAATTCTTTACAATCTAATGAATTGTTAGGGGTTTTATTACATTCAGTAATTAGTTTTTCAAATTGTTCTATCATCGAGTTGTAAAAACTAATAGCTTCTTGGGTTCGTTTTTTCCATTGGAATACATGTTGTTCTGAATTAAGATTAATTAGAAGTTCTGAAGTATTAATACATTCTTCTGATTTTTGGATACATTCTTGTAAGATTTGATTGAACATGTTGTGTTCCTTTTGAGCTTAGATTTGAGAAAGAGCTAAGTTTTTAAAACTTAGCTCTTAAAAGTCTGGTGCAGGCGGAGGGACTCGAACCCCCATGCCTTGCGGCGCTGGATCCTAAGTCCAGTGCGTCTGCCAATTTCGCCACGCCTGCATATCAATTTTTATTTAATTGGGCCGACTTGGAATCGAACCAAGAACCTGCAGATTAAGAGTCTGATGCTCTACCAATTGAGCTATCGGCCCAAAATATTTCAAGTTTTAACTAGTATAACAAATTAAGATTTAATTTCTAGTTCTTTTTTATTAGCTACATCTTCTGCAGATGCAATATATTTATCAGTAATATCCTGTAAGTTGCCTAATAATTTTTTAGAATAATCTATAGATATATCTTTGTCTTTTTCAGCGTCTCTTACAGCGTTTTGAAATTCTTTTCTAACATTTCTGATAGCTATTCTACATTCTTCTAATTTTTTGTGTAAAATTTTTATAAATTCTTCACGACGTTCTGAGCTTAAATTAGGTAATTGAATACGAATAATATCACCATCATTTATAGGTGTAATACCTAAATCAGAAGTTTGTAATGCTTTTTCTATGTTATTTATTACTGTTTTGTCCCAAGGTTGAACAACTAAAAGTCTAGCATCAGGCGCAGAAATAGCAGCAAGTTCTTTTATGCCCATATCACTGCCATAGCATTGAACTCTAACATTTTCAATCATTGATGGGTTTGCTCTGCCTGTTCTAATTTTTAAAAGTTCTTTTTTTAAAAATTCTATAGGTTTTTCCATTTCTGGTTTTAAAGCTAATTCGAAATCTTTAGGTGTTGTAGTAGCTTCTGATATTTTTATCATAATGAACTCCGCGAATATATTAAACTTCCAAAATTATTATCATTTGATGCTTTTATTAATGCATCAGGCTCAAATATATTAAATATTCTTATAGGTAAAGCATGTTGCTGTGCAAGTGCAAACGCTGCCAGATCCATTATGCCAATTTTTTTATTAATAGCTTCCGTGCAGCTTAATTTTTTTATTAAATTAGTATTAGGATGTGTTCTCGGGTCTTCATCATAAACACCATCAACATTTGTGGCTTTCCAAACTTCATGAGCATTAATTTGTAATGCACGTAATACGCTGGCGGTATCTGTTGAAAAAAATGGGTTCCCTGTTCCTGCTACAAAAATAATAGATTTATTATTACGTAAAGCTTCATCTATATTATCTTGATTTGCAAATTTACCAGTAAAATGGTTTTCAATAGAAGATAGTATAACATTATCAATACCATTATCTTCAAAACTATTTTTGATTAGCAATCCATTTATAACTGTTGCAAGCATACCAACTTGGTGGCCAATATTAGGTCTTATTCCAAGTTTTTTTCCTTGTTCGTCGCCTCTAAAAAAATTGCCACCACCAATTACTACTGCAAAATAATATTTATCGCGCAAACTGTTTATTTGTTTAGCAATAGAATTGATTAAATTTGCATCAAGTTCTTTGTTTTCATTAAGAAGGGATGTACCTGTAAGTTTTAGTAGAATGATCTTTAATTCATTCATGTTAAACTTACGCCCCTACTTCAAATCTTGCAAAGCGTTTAATTACAATGTTTTCACCAGTTTTGGCAATCAATTGCTTTAATGTATCTTCAACAGAAAATTGATCATTTTTAATATAAGCTTGCTTTAATAAACATACTTCTGTGTATAGTTTATTAACTTTTCCTTCAACAATTTGTTCAACTATTTTTTCTGGTTTGCCAGAATCAGCAAGTTGAGATTTAAAAATAGATCTTTCATGTTCTAAGAATTTTTGATCTACTTCTTCAGGGCTTAAGTACATAGGTTTAAATGCAGCAATATGCATACAAAGATCTTTAGCAAAGTTTTTTATTTCATCTGTTCTAGCCACAAAATCAGTTTCGCAATTCATTTCAATTAATACACCGATTTGGTCACCAGGGTGGATATAAGCTTGTACGATACCTTCTGCAGTATTGCGACCAGCTCTTTTTTCAGCGCTAGCAGCACCTTTTGTTCTTAAGATTTCAACGGCTTTTTCAACTTCCCCATTTGCTTCTTCTAAAGCTTTGCGGACGTTTAACATTCCTGCGCCAGTTCTTTCTCTAACTTCTTGAATTAATTTAATATCGATCTTTGACATCTTTATCCTTAAAATTAACAATTTTTATCTTTTATATTACTAGTGTGCCAAAAACAGTGTATTTGAGCAAATTTGTTTAAAATTTGATGTATATGGCAAGTATAAATAGAATTATTTAAAAATCAATTCAAATAGCATGTTAAAATTTTCTGAAAATATCCGCATTGAACTCAATAGAAATGGACGAATATGAAATTTTAAACAAAAAATCTTCTAAATTGATACTAACCAGACCTGGAAATCCTTTTAATAGTTGGATAAAATCAAAACTGACAAACCGACTTTTCAGTGAGTATAAAATAATATATTTTTAAAAAAAGATTATCGTTAAATTTAAAAAGCCTTGAATTTACACCTTTTTTCCTGCTATATTTTCTATTAGAAAGTATTTTATAGTGAAATACTAGTAAAAAAGGAGTTAATATGAAAAAATTAATGATGGTTATGTTATCGATTGTATTTTTATCCAATTTGAACATCTACTCTGTAGTGGTAACCGGTACGGCCCCAGATTCTTGTTCTAATATTTGTGCAAAAAAGGGATATAAAAGCGGTACGCAAACAGGTAGTCAGTTTGTTGTCGGCCAAGGAATAGTAATTTCTTGTAATTGTTCTGCAGCGACTACAGTAGCAAGTTATGGACCTACAATTTCATTAATCAACTAAAGTCTAAAAAAGCTTGGAATGAAATTAATTTCATTCCAAGCTTTTTTAAAATAGATAAAGATTTTTTACTATATTTAAAGCAAAAGTTAGATGTAAGATTAAACTATCAATTTTTTACATTCTTTCAAGCTGGCTAATTCCGATTACTTTCATTATAAAATACCTTAAATTAATTAAAAAGCAGGTTTAAAAATTAAAAATTCCAATTTATTGCTATTTAGTCCAATAATTGTTTACTATTAGAAATAATACAGCCTCTGGTTGGCTATATATGGTTAAATTCAAAAGGAGGTTTTATGAACATAAGACAAATGTTATTAGCTACTTTACTTATTTCTTCAGTTTCATTAGTTAAGGCTGGAGTTTTTGATAGTGCGGCTGTTTTTAAGACCCAGCCAAATGCTTTTACGTCAATTGCTAATGTAATAAATAATCAAATGATGCCCAATGTTAAACCACCATTAGGAAGTTCATTTACAGTAAATGCTGGGACTTTTGGGATTCAAGATCCAGTGCCTGGGACAGTAAAAAATCTAGTTATAACTTTAGCAATTCCAGAAGGTACAACGGTTACATTGCCTGCTAATTCAAGTATTGTTCAAAGTACTTATGGTTGTATTACAAGAGGTCCAGGAATAACATGTAATGATTATCCACAAGTTGCAAAAAAACCTATGAATCGATAAAAGAAAAGCACTAAGTAGTGCTTGTCGTAAAATTAACGTTCTCAAATTCAAAGAGGGGTTATTAAGCCCGTCTTTGAATTGTTTTTGGATGACTTAATTAGATTGTCAGAATTTTAATTAATATTACATTCTTTCAGGATGGCTAATACCAATTAATTTCATTGAAGTTTTAAATGTGTCGCGTAAAACCGAAATCATTAATAACCTAGCTTTCGATTTTTCTATATCATTTGTATCGATAATTTTGTTGTCAAAATAATATTTATGAAAAAGCGCTGAAAGTTCCAGTAAATAATAAGTTAGTAAATGTATTTGTTGGTTTTGGCTTATATTATTTAAAAGCTCTTTAAGTGAAACGATTTTTTTAATTAAGAAATATTCTTCTGCACCAATATTATTTGCATCAGCAATGCTAAATTTTAAGCTTTTAGTTTCATTCATTTTTTCTAAAATGCTACAATTTCTCACATAAGCATATTGAATGTAATAAACAGGGTTTTCTTCATTCTTTTTCATTGCTAAGTCTATATCAAATTCTAGTTGCGCATCAGCTTTTCTATTTAAATAAAAGAAGCGTGCTACGTCTTTGCCTACAGTATCAATAATATCACGCAAGCTTAAGATTTTACCTGCACGTTTAGACATTTTAAAATCTTGGCCGTCTTCTTTAAGTCTGACTAATTGATAGAGAATTACATCTAAAGGTAATTGGTTGTAACCTAGGGCTTGTCTTATTCCATTTAAACGTACTACATAACTATGATGATCTTGTCCTAAAACCATAATTAAATTATCAAAATTACGGCCCACTTTGTTTTGCATGTACGCAACATCTGCTGCTATATATGTAAGCTCGCCGTCAGTTTTTTTTAATACTCTATCTTTATCATCACCAAATTCTGTTGATTTAAACCAAAGAGCTCCATCTTTTTCATATGTAAAGCCATTCAAAACTAAAGTTTCCACTGCTTTGTTTACTGCGCCGCTTGTATGTAAAGTTTTTTCAGAAAACCATACATCAAATTCAATGCCATAATCTTTTAGGGTTTGTTGTATTAGTTTTAATAACTTTTCTTTTGCATAATTACCAAAAAATTCTTCAGGTTGTGATAAAACTTCTTTGCCATTTTCTTTAATACATTCTTTTGCAAGTTCTATTAAATATTCTCCATGGTAACTTTCTTCAGGTAAGGCAATTTCTTTACCTAATTCTTGTTCGCAACGGATTTTTAATGACATACCTAATTTATTTATTTGGTTTCCAGCATCGTTAATATAAAATTCTTTGGTAACATTATGACCCATGAATTTTAATATGTTACCAAAAACGTCACCAATAATACCGCCGCGACCATGACCCAAATGCAATGGGCCTGTTGGGTTTGCGCTTACAAATTCAAGATTATAATTTTTTATTTCACCCTCAGTCAGATTTGGTCTGAAAAAGTTTTCTTTTTTATTAAATATATCTTTGCACAACTCTATATAAGCGGCATCAGTTAAAAAGAAGTTTAAAAAGCCAGGGCCAGCAATTTCAATTTTTTTGATATAAGCATTTGTAAATTCTTGTGAAATTGTTTGTGCAATTTCTCTGGGGTTCTTTTTTAGTTGTTTTGCTATAACCATAGCGGCATTTGAGCTTATGTCTCCAAAATCTTTTTTTGATTCTTCGATATTTAGCATAAATTCTAGGTTATATGCGCCTTGTGCTTGGAATTCAAATTTTGTTTGTAAGAAGTTATTAAACGATTCTTTTATGTTTTCTATTAAATTCATTATTCACCAATATTTTATTAGGGGTATTTAAGTAGTTTACATAAAAGAAAGAAATGTGTCATGGAGTTTTTAGAGTAGATATAACTAGGAAGGTATTAGACCCGGGGACTTAGATTTTGAATGAGCAATTATGAAATTAGTGCTAAAGGTTTTGCAAATTCAAAAAACCCGGGTCTAAAAGGATTACGGGAACTTTAATTTCAAATGTTATTATGTAAATATAGTACTATAATTTCTATCTGCAAGTCAAATAAATTATATTAAAATTTACAAATGATATCTAGAAATAAAAACTCTCTATTTTATTACAAATTTTGATTAAAGCTTCATTCCTTCTACAATAGTTCGAGGTTTTTTAAACTCATCGAAATTTGTTAGTAGGTAATTATAATAAGGTGTATTTGTAAATTCAGGGACAAAATGGGCAAGAAACTCAGGTGATTTTAATTTTTCTTCTTGCGTGTTTGCAAGTTTAAATCGCTTTGCAAATTCTTCATAACCTTCTTTTATCCAATAAAAAATCATAATTTGTAAATCTGTAACAAAGCGATCATATTTATATATGATTTTAGCATCAATATTTGGTAACAAATTCTGTAATTTTTCGATGACGATTTTTTGCCTCATGTATGCGATTGCTAGTTTTTTTAATAATTCATTTTCTTTGAAAGCTTTTAAAATTAAAGGTCCATAAGTTGAAGCAAAAAGGCTATTTCCTTTATTAGGTCTATAGTCGTAGCCACTGAATTTTTTAATATAAAATAAAAACATACTGTTAAAAAATATATTTAAAAGAAAGTCACCCTCAATTATATTTCCGCTCTTATGAAGGGTGGTCCATTGTAAATCTGGATAAAAACCTGAATTTACCCCAGCTGCTTGATCATCCGGAGTTAAGGATGGTAATCGGAAACTTTTAGGATTCGGTTCATTATAAGGTATTATATTTAAGGAATTTTCTTGTGAGGATGACGCGGAAGCTGCAGCGGCATTTGGTTTTGCAGCAGTAATTTTTATTGATTTTAACAAGTTGTTAATTTGTTCTAAGTTTAAATCATTATTGCCTAAGAAAGTTTTAATAATATTATATTCTGGGTCACTGTTTTTTTCTAAATAATTTTTTAGTATATTTAAAGCATGGATATCTTGATTTTTTGCTAATTTTATTAAGTCTTCATAAGGTTCTAATATTTTTTTATATAATTCTTTTCTTTTTTGATCATTTTGTTTTCTTAACTCTTCCAATAGGTGTAATTTTTCATTTAAATC
>JARLHJ010000006.1 GCA_031292305.1 Candidatus Babeliales bacterium | reverse complement strand
ACATCATAAAACAAAAATCTAAAGTGTGAAACTTTAGATTCAATTAACATTAGTTTTATAGGATCAGGCTTTACAGTATATTTTATTCTTAAGTCCTCAATATATAACTTGAACTTTGATAATAATCCTAATTTTAATTTATCTATGTATTTAATTAAGGCTGGTACAAACTTTAATAATATATTTTTTTTATTTAGTAATAAATCTTCAGTTTTTAAAAATTCAATAATTTTATTATTTACCGTATTGTGAATTTCTTTTACAAACTTATCACTATTTAATTCAGAAATTGCTTTAAAGTAATTTTTTTCATTCCATCTTTTATGCAGATTATACTTCTTTAAATACTCTGAATAAGCATGCTTAAAATACAATATACCCAGGGGAAAATTATGAAATTTATTAAACTCATGATACTTTTGAACATCATTTTCCAACATTGTTGAAGAAAAAGTCATACTCTTAGCGTCAACACTTTTAATTAAACTAATTTTTGAATCTGTAGTCAAAATATTACTTTTATTCAAATCTTCTAAATAAAAACAAAAGAACAATAAATCATATAAAAAAGTAGGTATAAAAGCCAAACTAAGCCCTTTAGGCATTTTTGATCTTATAAAATCTTCTTCATTAGATTCTAGTTGTTCTACTTCAGCTTTAGATAAAGTTGATAAATCTGAGGTTAAACTCATTGGAAATTGATATTTAGTTATTACAGAATAGGCACTCTGGTGCTCTTCTGGAGAAATAACCATTAAATTAGCATTTTGACACTTATAGAAGACATATTCTGCATTTAAGGTTAAAAATGAGGCAATTAACACTATTAATGGCACAAAAAGCTTTTTTATCATACTAAGCCCTCTTTTTAAATTTCTTTATATGATTTTAATTATATAACATGATTAAAAATTGTCAAATTGAATAATTTTTAATAATAGTCATTTCTTATTAAATTTGATACAATTAGAATATACAGGCTAAATTATGATTAATTGGAGGCAACTATGAACTTTAAAAAAACTTTGCTATTACTCAGTATATTATTAATGCTTAATGTCAAACCTTCTGAATCTTTTTACCAAACCTTAAGCGCTACAGCTTCTATGTATGATGAGGATAAAGATGAAGTAGTGAATCAAATAAATTTTAAATCTGCTGGACATAATTCTGCATTTAAAAAAGTTTTAAGAACTGAGGCTCCAAAAACTAGTAAAGAAGAAAGCAAAGAGGAAATTGAAGCTCTATCCAATAATTCAGCTTTTCAAGATAACTTAAGAGCTGATACCCCAATTCCTACAAACAAAGATATCCCTGAAGAAGTTCAAAATGCAGAAGAATTTGCAACAGTAGCTACAGAATTTTTCCCAGAACCATTAAATGTAAGAAAATTAGTAGATGGCCGTAGAAGCAAAACACGTGATAATATTTTCTTTGAATTTTACAGCATTTTAGATCCTGTTCATGAATTTAATACAAAATTTGAAGAAGAAAAATTAAAAAAGGCTGTTGATAAAGAAATTGATTTTCTTGAATTTAGTATAAATAGTATTCGAAAAAATAAATTTGAAGAATTATATACTGATGTGGTTGCTAAAATGAAACTTGAACTTGCATTACTTTATTTAAATAAAAATAGAGTAATGGATGCATATAACTTACTTTATGACATCATTCATAGCCCTAATATAGATGTAAATACATTTTCCACAGCTTTATTAAACTTTGGAGCAATTTATGAACATGGATGTGAAGAAATCGATATAAATATGAATTATGCAAAAGATTCTTATAAAGCTATTCTAAAAAGGCCTTTAGGAGTTTCTAGAGAAACAAGAAGGGAAGCACAACTCCGCTTAGATTGTTTAGAAGAAGACAATCAAAAATATAATCCTGATGATGATATTATTCAAAAAATTTCAGAGCTTAGTAACTTAATTTATAAAATTAAAGAACAACTAGAAAATACTAATATATTAAGTTCAGCTGAAATTACGAACTATGAAACTATTATAAACAGAGCAAAAAATTTTATAACTTCTAATAATCGCAATCAAAAAAAGCTCTCTGATTTTATTAAACAATTAGCTACAGTTTATAATGATATTAATAATTTATTCAATAAAAGAAGAACCACAAATAAAGAAAGAAATGGAGAATGTGGCCAAATGGATCCAGGGGAAATGGCTGCTGCAGAATCTACTGAAAATTTAAAGGAAGATGAAACCCAAAGAGCAGCCTTTTTTAAAGCCATGGATGGAGTTTGGAAGGCTCAAAAAACCAAAGAAACACCTAGCCAAATACAAATATCAGCCATTCAAAAAGCCCTAGAAGCAGAAATGACAGAATTCGACTTAGATAAGCACTAATAAAAACTATAAAAAAGTTAAGGCCGGTATAAGATTTCTCTTATACCGGCCTTAACTTTTGGTTACTTATAAAAAACTAATTAAATAGCTTCAATACGTATTACTGTCATATGTTGACGGTGACCACGTTTAACTCTAACTTTTTGTCTTCTTCTGAATCTATAAGCAATAACTTTTGGAGTTCTCATTTGCTTAACTATAGAAGCTGTAACCTTAGTTGCTAGATGTGGCTGGCCTATTTCTATACCTGAAGCTGTTTTTCTTAATAAAACTTCATCAAATACTAAAGATTTACCCGCTTCCCCATCTATTTTTTCTATAGCAACAGTTTTGCCTTCAATACCTTGGTATTGCTTGCCGCCTGTTTTGAATATCACGTATCTATCGAATGTTTGAATTTTTGCTGATTCCATGAGTCAAATCACCTAACTTTTTAACAGAAAACTTATTTTTTCTTATTCTAACAAATTTTTAGAATAAGTCCATAACAATAGATTATATCCATAAAATTAACCTTACACTGGAAAATAGGGCAACAAAAAGCCCGGACTTTAAATCCGGGCTTTTTTAATTCAATATGAATTATTTGTTATTTTTTTACAACTGTTGCAGGTAGTTGGCTTACTGCATATGTGTAAGCTGCTTTTGCAACTGCATTTAAGAATGCTATGTAAGCAAATTTACCTTGCTCTGTTTGAAGAGCAACTTGAATTCTTGTTGGATAAAGTGAGCTTATTCCTAATTTTGAATCAACTTCTGTTACAGCAGCGTTAACTACTGAATCAACTGCTACTGATTGCCAATCTCTTGAATAAACTTGGCCAAAAGGAGAAAATACTCTTTGAAGAACTGCTTGTACTGAACCATCAGTTAATTTATTTGCAATATCAGCTACTACTGTTCTTGTATCATTTGCACTACGTGTAGGGCAATCATCTTTAGACATCATTTTTTTTGCTAAGCAACATGCTGCTGTAACTGTACATAATTTTGCACAATTCATAGCCATGCCATTGTCCATCATCATTGCATTTAATTTAGACATGTCCATTGCTTGTATGCCAGAAATTGAAAATAACAAAGCTAATGCTAAAACTTTTTTCATAATATTCCTTTAACTTAATTTTTTTTAAACCCAATTCTAATTACAAGCGCTTGTAATTACAAGACTAAACTACTTGCCAAAACGGCAAATGTCAAAAGATTTTTTTTAGATTTTATTGTTGTTTTAAAAACGCATGCTGATCGAACAATACAAGAATAGATGCGCTTGAAATATGCATCAAATATGCATTGGCTCAACATGAAGTTTTAAAACGTTTTTAAAAATATAATTCACTAATTTAAATACAGAAACGTATCTTGCTAATTGTCCTGACGGAACGCCTGGCATAATACCAAAAAATGGTTCAAACGGATAAATAATACGTTTTTGCGATATATTTCTTTCACCATGTTGGTAGGCATAAAGAATATTGCATAATAAAAGAGATAATCCATTTCGCACTAAATCAACATAATATTTTTCAAACGTTGGGTTTTGATCTATAACCCTATCGCATGCTGATAAAAAAAATGTTGCGGGAAAAAACGCCAGTCTATCATGAAAATCTGCATTACTTTGATCATAATATGTAACTGGTAATTTCTTTTCAATTAACTGTAAACTTAGCGCAGGTAATGATAAAATTGCTGCCCATTTTAGGTTGTCTTGCCAGTTACATTGAGAATTTTGAATTATTGATAGAAGCAAGACTAGTAATAATTTCTTCATACTACCTCTTTTTTGGCCTAAATTAATTCTTTAATCTCCCATAAAATATCAAATGCTTTTTTTGGAGAAAGTTCATCAAAATTAGTACTAGAAAGCTTTGCCAAAACCTTTTCGTTTTGTAAAAGCTTTTTTTCGACTTCTAAAAGTCTAGCATTTAGTTTTTTTAGTATATTATTAGTGTCAACATCAATGCAATTATTTTGTTTTCCACTATTTAAATCTTCAAGAATTTCAGCGGCACGTATAATTAATTCATCAGGCAATTGAGCCAATTTAGCAACTTCAATGCCATAACTGCCATCAGCTATACCCTTTATTAATTTATGCAAAAACATTATACCGTTTTCAGTTTTATTACTTGCCATATAGTAAGATGCAATACCAGGAAATTGATTTTGTAAATTTGTAAGTTCGTGGTAATGAGTTGCAAATAAGCATCTTGCTTTAATATTTTTATAAATATATTCAATAACTGCCTGCGCGATAGAAAGACCATCAAAAGTAGATGTCCCTCGGCCAACTTCGTCTAAAATAACTAAACTTCTTTCAGTTGACTGGTTACAAATAATTGCGGTCTCTTCCATTTCAACTAAAAATGTACTTTTACCTTCGGCTAAATTATCGCCGGCACCAATCCGCGTAAATATTCTATCCAAAATTGGCAAATGGGCTGATTTTGCGGGAACAAAACTACCGCATTGGGCTAAAATACTAATAAGAGCAACTTGACGCAAATATGTCGATTTTCCACCCATATTTGGACCAGTAATTATCCATAGTGATTCTTCATTTGTTAAATTTGTTGAATTTGCAATGAATTTATTACCTATAACAGATTCTATTATTGGGTGCCTGCCATCTTCAATTATTATAGACTGGCTATCAGAAAATCTTGGTCTAGAATAACCATTGTGATAAGCAACTTGAGCAAAACTTATTATAGTATCTAAAGTTGCCAAACTATTCGCCGTTCGACGCAAATCTGTTATGTAATTATTAACTTCTTCTTTAACTTTTTCAAAAACAGCTGATTCTATAAATTTAATTTCTTTATGAGCAGATTCAATTTCAATTTGCAGCTGTTGCAAATCTTGGGTTAAATATCTTTCCTTGCCTGCCAAGGTTTGATGGCGAATATAATGCGCTGGGACTAAATGTAAATTGGTTTTTGTAATTTCTATATAGTAACCATGAACCTGGTTGTAGCTTATTTTTAAAGAATTTATTTTAGTCTCTTGAATTTCTTTTCTCTCTAAATCTAATATTTTTTTATTAGCATTTTCTACAAGTTCCCTGCAATTATCTAAATTTGCATCGAAACCAGATTTAATTAACCAACTTTTAGAAAAATCCTCATTTAAAGCAGCATTAAGTAGATTATTTAAACTCCCAAAGTCAATTAACTTAGATTCAATGTTAATAAACAAATCTAAACGATTTGGGTATTTTATACTTTTAAATGGCTCCAAGGCCCTTTTAATTTCAGGAACTTTAGAAATTGCATTAGATAATGCTAAATAATCATTAAGATGCGCTCTGCGTAACGCTATGCGTCCAACTACTCGTTCTAAGTCCATAACTTGAGTAAGCAATTCAACTAATTTATCCTTAACCATTACATTTTTAACTAATGCTTCCACGGCATCTTGTCTTTGAACTATTAATTCATGTTTCATTAACGGTCGCACGATCCATTTTTTGATCATACGCGATCCCATGGCCGTAGATGCTTTGTCTAAATGCTCAAATAGAGTATTTGCAATTGTATTGTCATAATTATTCCGAACTAGTTCTAGATTTTTTTGAGTTGCAGAATCTAAAACTAAAAAATCATCGGTTTTATAAAAATTAACGTTCTTAAACTGATTTAAAGAACTTTCTTGATTAACTTTTAAATAAGAATAAAAATTTAATATCGCAGCACGTAAAGAAGAAAATTCAGTAATGTTTTTAAGAGAGTCAGCGTTAAACTGATTTTGGATCCATTCTTGAAATTGTTCTTCAATATTTTCTTGGGCTTGTGCATCACTTATAGTTGTAAAATAACCCAATTGCTTAAAATAAGTTTCTAGTTGCTTTGAATTTTTATTATTTGGTATTAAAATTTCATCTGGGAAAAATCTTACTAATTCAGATTCTAAAATTTTATATGCATTTGCAGGTATTAAGGTTGCAAAAAGTTGTGCTGTTAATAATTCGCCAAATAAAATACCCCAATTATCCCCTGCTGGGAAAAAAGAAAATAAATAAGAAGCTGATTTTTCATTTAATAATTTAGTATCTGTCAATGTAGCTGGTGTTAAAACCTGTCTTACACCACGCCTTACTACTTTTCCTGGAACTGCTTCTTCTAATTGATCACAAATTGCAACTTTATAACCGCATTTTATTAACTTAGATAAGTAATTATCTAGAGCATGCACCGGAATTCCACATAATGGTATTGGCTCACCATTTATGTTTCCACGTTTAGTTAAAGTAATGCTTAAAGATGCTGCTGCTTTTTTTGCATCATCACAAAACATTTCATAAAAATCGCCCACTTGGAATAATAGTATTGAATCTGAAAATTTATTTTTGATATCAAAATATTGCTTCATTAACGGCGTAAGCGTTTGTTGTTCCATTGGTGTCCTGCAAAAAAAATAAGCTGCTGTATATTTTTAGTATACAGCAGCTTATAATTCTTTAAATGACTATTTTATTTTAAATATTTTAAACTTAATCCAGCAACTGCCAAACCCGCCATTAAAGTTGCACCAGAAATCACTAATCCCTGATTTAAATAAGAATCTATTTTTGGTGTATCTAAAAAAAATTCTAAAATTTTATTGTTATACTTTTTTATAGCAATTTTTGGAGTACTTACCAAACCTAAAGAATATAAGCCAACGGCCGATATTAATACACCAGAAGCTAACCCAGATCTTGATAATAATTTTTGTTTATCTAGAGCCTGAATTCTAATATTTCCAATTAAACTAAAACCAAAAACTGTTAATAATAAAGCTGATTTAATATTCATAAAAAACCCTTGTAAAAAATAGCTGCTATATATTTTTAGTATACAGCAGCTTATAAATCTTTAAATAACTAATTTATTTTAAAATTAGCTCTATCAATAAAAAACCTTAGGTTAAATCTGCAAATCTTTCAATAATAAACTCAAACAGTTCTTGATAATCTGAAATTGTATTCAATAAACCATTTTCTTCCGTAATTATTTTATCATTTTCAATTTTTGTTAAAACTAAATCCAATTTTACAAGTTTTTCATCAATAAGAACTTTTAGCTCTTCAATTAACTTATTAGCTTGGTTATGTTCTTCAATCATATTTTCTGAAGCATAACAAGCCAATTTATATTGCATATATGCAAGAACTTTTTCTAAATCAGAAGTTAAACCATTCATGAAATTTAGAGTGTGCTTTAATTTAGAATTTACATCTATTTCAGTCATATTCTTACTTGCGGCTGCTATAGTTCTTAATCCTATCACTTCAGCATCATTATTATATACATCTAACATTCCAGACATATTATCTAATGCAGCAGCAGTATTTTTTAAAGCTTTCCAAAATAATTGTATGTTAGTTTTATCTTTAACAATTAAATTTATATTATATTCTTTGAATTTAGACTGAATATAAGGTAATAAATTATTAACACCCATACCTACAATTGGAAGCCCAATAGTAGTTTTCCAATTTGCTTTTAAACTAGTCCAAAAACTTTGATTTGCTAGTACAAATCCATTTTCTCTTTTAATTCTGCAAAGCTCATCTATAGTAGAACTATTTGCAACTAAATTTGGGTAAATATAAACCATTGGATCTAAAGGCTTAATAGAATCTAACTTAGGTGCTTCTGCATTTAGTTTTTTATAAGCAACATAAGCTGCAATTAAAACTCCTACGCCTGCAGCGGTATATTTAAAAATATTATGATTTTTTATTTCTTCTTTTAACTTTTCTTGATAAATACTAACCTCAGCCTCATTGACCCTTCTCAGGGTTATATTACAAAAAATATTTTGAGTAGAAATTAAACTTATTAACAAAAATCCTATTACGCTAAAGCTACGAAGGACAGGTAAAATTCTTATCATGGTAACTCCCTAATAAAATTATTGTTTAAAATTTTCTTGTGTCAAAATTACTTCATTGCCTTTTCTAATATCTATATTATCAAACTTATTAATTACTGACATAAATTTTGCTTTTGCAATTTTTCTATTGGTAGATTCACTATTCCATGTAAACAATCCACTACGTTCAATTATCTTCAACATTGAAGCTATGCCATATTTTTTACCTAATTTAATAAAAGCTGGTAATTTCTCAGGCTTCTGAGAAAAGTTACAATCTTCGAAAAATTTATCCCAAGCAGTTATAACTTCTTGAGGAACACGTTCTTTATTCATTCCAGCTTGTTCGTCACCTTTACCAACATATTTTCTAAGTTGTGCTGAGATAAAACTTTGTGCATGCTCAATCCAATCCATTGGATCTAAAATTCCATGATCTTCAGGCTTTAAGAATAAATTACCTTCATCTGGAACTAGACCAAATAAGATATGTGTCATTCCCCCTGGTAAAATAATTATATTTCTAAGTTCTCTAGGTATATCAATACCATACTGCTGCATGTTTTTGTATTCTGAATAATGTGATGACAGAAAACCAGTTCTATTATAATTTTTTTCATATGAATCTAATAAGCAAAACAATAAATCCTTTTCATAACTTATCCCAAAAGACCCCTGATCAAAATCTTGACCTTTTTTGGCAGCCAATGAATAAAAATACCAAACTAAATATACTATTGCTTGTAAATGCTTTTTTGGATCAATTTTAATTTTTTCAATATAGGCACTTTTATACTGAATCAATTTACCCATCACTCTTTTACCAATTCCCCAAGGCGAACTAGCTTCTAACTCAGTTATTGCTAAATCAAAAGGTATTACTTTGGTTTCTAATGTAATTCGACTTGAATCATCCTGTTTATTGTCTAATTCACGCTTAATTTTTGCAATCTTACATTTTATAGTTTTATAATTATACAGTAAATAATGATGCCATTCTAAATTATTACCTGAATTCTTCTTTAATGTAATAACGTGATCAATAAACTCTTGTATTTCTCTAATGCTATGTTCAATATCCATTTCAACTTCGTGATAACTATCACCACAATCACTACTACTTGCACTTTGTAAACTTGCTTGCTCATGCTTTATGCCTGGGGCAGAAGTTGATACTCCCATATCACCATTTGAAGGCGAAGCTGCAGGCGCAACCGCAGCTGAACCAAACCCACTAGATGGTGATCTTTGTTGATCCAATTCAGGTGCTTCTTCTTGATCCTGTTCTTCTTGATCATCAGATGGGACATGCATTTGCCTTAATGCATTTTGTAAATCTTCTTGCTCTTCTGCTTCTTTATTTTCAGCTTCCACATGAGAACTAATAGCTCTCATGTAATTACCTGCACTCTGAATTCTAGCATTTAAATTAAAATTTTCTTCGGTTAAACGCTCAATTTGTTCGCTGTAAGACTGATCACGATGATTATTTTCATGTGCCAAATGATTAACCTGAGAAATTAGTGATTCATTTCTCTGCCTTAATTGCCGAAATTCTTGATATAAATTTGTAATATGGTTAAAAAATAAAATATTTTTACGCTTTAGATTTGATAGACTTATATAACAATTTGCTAAGCATTTAAATTTATCTAAAATTAATTGCTTGTTTTTTAAAATTAATTGTGCATTTTCTCTAAGTAGTGATTGAAACTGTGTATCTCTTGAACTAATTAGCCTTAAAAACCTTTGACGTTCATTGTGCTGTTGTTGATTTGAGGTTGCTAGATTAGCGCGTAAAAAATCAAGATCTTTATTTAAACAATAATTTCGATAAGCTTGATAAAGTCCAATACCACCAACAGTTAGACCTGCAGCTACTCCAATTTCTGTTTTATATTCTTTTAACTTAGCCACAACCATTTCAGAAGGCCTTATTTGACCTATACTTGAAAGTAAAAAAAGCAAAATAAATAATCTATTTTTCATAATTCCCCTATTTTTCATCATATTTTAGATTTAATCTATATACTTCTTATTTTAATACAACCTGAAAAATTGTCAAATGGGATTGGCTAATTAGTAACTAGCTTTTGACAAGATGAAAAAATACAATTAGAATCATAATTATATACACTAACATAAGGAGATATTATGACTTATAACAGAATTTTCCTAGTAATTGCACTATTAAGCCTAGCTAATATATACTCTAGCGAACCTGCAAAACAGCAAAAGCCAACTGTAATCATTTTCAATGGGGCTTCTTGTGCTGGAAAAACTACTATAACTGATATTTTAAAGACCGTTACACCTAATTTTACCCAGAAATGGATTTTTTTGGCTCAAGATTCTGAAGAATTAGAATGTTATCCAACAATAGACTCTGATATTTTAAATAATTATGATCATAGAGCAATTTTAGGGAAAATTTTAGATATTAATCGCAAATCTAATACCCGCGATTTCTGCATTTGTTGTGACCTAGTGTTACATTTAAATGAAGAAATTGATGAATTTTTAAAAATTCTACGAGAAAATGGCCTTAATCCAAATATTATTTTAATTGATTGCCCCAGAAACATAATTGAAGGCAGAGCATTAAGTAGATCAACTGGCAGACAATCTTCAGAAGGTGCAGCTGCTACAGCTAATAAAGCACTTGAAGATTGGGATGAATTGCATGAAAAAGAAGAAACCAGCTTAAATACTCCTAGTTCAATCTCAGATAGAAAATTTAGCATTCCTGAGGCATACTCAGAAATTGATCCAGAATTAATATCTATCAACTCTGGATCAAAACTTGTTAAACCGAAATATAAGGAATATAAATTAGTAATTGATACATCTTCAGAAAAAACTCAAGAATCTATCAGAAGAATCTTATATTCTTAAATAAGTTATTTACTTAAATAACTCTTTAAATATGAGCCTGTATGAGATTTAGCTGACTTAGCAACTTGTGCAGGCGTACCCTGGGCCACTATAGTACCACCTTGGTCGCCACCTTCAGGACCTAAATCTATTAAATAGTCTACAGTCTTTAACACATCCAGATTATGCTCAATTACTATTATTGAATTGCCTTTATCAATAAGCCTATTTAAGACTTTTAATAGCTTTTCAATATCATTATTATGCAACCCTGTTGTAGGTTCATCTAAAATATACATGGTTTTATTGCCACGCTTTGCCAATTCTTTAACTAGCTTAATACGTTGAGCCTCACCGCCTGAAAGCGTAGTGGAGCTTTGCCCCAGGGCTATATAATCAAGACCCACATCACACATTAATTGTAATCTTTTAGATAGCGTATTATGGGCTGCAAAGAACTGTAATGCTTCATAAGCTGTCATATCTAAAATATCAGCAATGTTTTTGCCTTTATATTTAATTTCTAGAGTTTTAGCATTATATCTTCTGCCCTTACATGTTTTACATTGCATAATAACATCAGGCAAGAAATGCATAGTTACTTTAATAACGCCATCACCTTCACACTCAAAACAGCGGCCTTCAGCTACGTTAAAGCTAAATCTGCCTACTTTATATCCTCTTGCATTACTTTCTGGCAAATTAGCAAATAAAGCTCTAATATCATCAAAAATACCCAAATAAGTAGCTGGATTAGATCTTGGAGTTCTACCAATGGGTGACTGGTCAATAACTACTAAATCTAATAACTTTTCTGCACCTTCTACTGAACTATCAGTTGGCTTTGTTTTAAAATAATTAAGTGCATTGCGTGAATATGGTTTAATAAAAGCTGTTTGTATGGCTGGAACTAATTCTTCCATAATCAAAGTACTTTTACCTGAACCTGAAACACCTGAAATACCACATAAAACCCCTAAAGGGAATTTTACTTCTAAATTTTTAAGATTATTTGTTGTAGCATTTTTTAAGGTTAAAAACCCTGTAGGTGTTCTTAATTTTTCTGGAATTGCGATAAATTTCTTGCCACTTAAATATGCGCCAGTTAATGAATTTTTATTTTTAGCTACTGAGCTGGGAGTCCCAAATGCTGTAACTTCTCCGCCCAATACTCCTGCTGCTGGTCCCATATCGATAAGATAATCAGATTGCATTATGGTATCCATATCGTGCTCAACCACTAAAACTGTATTATCTAAGTCTCTTAATGCTTTTAATGTATTAATTAAGCGGTCATTATCTCTTTGATGTAGACCAATACTTGGCTCATCTAGAATATATAAAACACCACTTAAAGATGACCCTATCTGGGTTGCTAATCTTATACGCTGGCTTTCTCCACCTGATAATGTCTTACTTTGCCTGCTTAAACTTAAATACGGTAGACCTACGTCGAATAAGAAAGTTAATCTAGAAATTATTTCTTTAATTAAATCTTTAGAGATTATTGCTTGTTCTTCATCTAATTTAATGTCTTTAAAAAATTGTAATAAATCTTTAATAGATAAATTACATAACTCAGATATATGTTTGCCATTAATTAAAACAGAAAGTGCATGCTGACTTAAACGTAAACCATTACAATCAGTGCATGCTCGTTCTTGTGCATATCGGCCAAAATGTTCTGGGTATTCTGTTTTCCAATAATCGGCTTCACCCTCTTTCCATGGCCAATCATGAAACACACCAAGACCATGACAAGTTTTACAAGCACCAATAGGTGAATTAAAAGAGAATAATCTAGGTTCTATTTCTGTAAAAGAAAAACCACAAGTGGCACACATACGGCTAGATGAAAACACCTGTTCAGTTTCACCTGATACAATCTTACATTTACCACCAGCCATTTTAAATGCTTTTTCTATTGCTTCTTGTAATCTTGCAGATTCATCTTTACTAACAGTTAAGCTATCAATTGCAACATCTATTGTATGTTTTAATGTTTTTTTAAGTTTTAAATTATTAATATCTTCTAAGGATCTAAATTTATAAAGCTGGCCGTCAATCAAAAATCTATAGTAACCTTGCTCAAATAGATCAGTGAGCTCAGTAACAAACTCACCCTTCTTTTCATGGGCTATAGGAGCTGAAATAGTTACATTTTGGCCATAAAAATTGTATGTAATTATGGTATTTATTTTTTCAGGAGATTCTTGAGTTATAGGAGTCTTGCAGTTATAGCAATTTGGTATACCAATACGTGCAAACAACACACGTAAATAATCATAAATTTCTGTAGTTGTACCAACTGTTGACCTCGGGTTACCACTTACTGTCTTTTGTTCTATAGCTATAGCTGGGCATAAGCCGTCTATACGGTCTACATTAGGTTTTTTAGAAATACCTAAAAATTGACGTGCATATGCTGATAAAGATTCAACATAGCGGCGCTTACCTTCTGTAAACAGAATATCTAAGGCTAAAGAACTTTTACCTGAACCTGATGGCCCAGTAATAATTGTTAATTTATTTTTAGGGATATCTACATTTATATTTTTAAGGTTATGCTCACGCGCACCAATTACTTTTATCCATTTATTTTTGTCATTCATGCTTATCACCTATTTTTCAGTTATTATTGAGATTGCTTACCCAAACTGATATTTGCAAAACTTATATCTAATAGTTGACCATTTAATATTTGGCAAATTTCATTAGATGCTTTCTGTATTAAATCTAACTTATCTGAACCAACAAACTTCCCAACACTTAATAATTCATTGCTTAGAGCATTAAATTCAATTGACCAATGTATCATCTGTTGATTTGCTTTTTTTGTAGATGCTTGATATAACTGCACTATACTATTTTTAATATAAATACATCTATTAATCTTTTGATCGATCAAAGGCATTAAATCTTGTTGCTCAGCAGCTTTTAATGCAAAAAATGATAAAATAGCTGTAAAAACTAAAAAACTTTTTATATTTAAACTCATATTCTTACCCCTTTATATTAAGATTTATTCATTAAAAGAATACTACTATAACCTATTTTTGTCAATTTTTATTACAAAGTGAATTTTTAGCATCAAAGAATCAATTTAACAATTCTGAATTTAAAATTTTTTAAACCTGGTTAATAAAAATTCAAATTGACAAAAATAGCTTTTTAAATCATAATAATTAATTATTAACACCTAAAGGAAATTATGTTTAAAAAATTATTTTTAATACTGCCAATAGTCTTTTTAGTTTATTCTGCTGAAGAAAAACTAGAAATTCAGCTAACACCCGACTTACTTAATAAAATTATAAAAAGTGTTGAACTATCTAAGGAAAACACAAAATCATTTCATCATTATCAAATTTCTCAAGAAAATATATTTGACAGAAAACATGAAATTATCATAAAGCTTTCTGTAGAATTATGGTTAGTTATTCCTAAAAGTTTTGGTGATTTAAATATTTATAAAGAGTTCCATGGTGGATATTTAATTTATCAAGGTAAAAATTATGGTTGGAAATCATTTTTTCCCATATCTTGGAATAAACAAAGAATTTCTAATTATATTTCAGACTCATTCAAAATTAAACAACAAGAAATAAAAAACCAAACAAAATCTACAACCAAATATCGATTACGCTTAACTGGAAACCCAATTATATGCATTACTGAAATAACTCATCTAAAAAATAATAATAATTTAAATGTGGATTTTTTTTATCCTCAAGTAGAATCCCAAGAATGTGAACTTTCTGAAATTATTAAGGAACAAAAAGCTGAATATCTGGAGCATGAAAAACCTAAAGAATATAAATTGTTAAGCATTAAAGAAAAAAAACTAGTTCAACAAATCGAAAACTTAGAACCTAATGAATGTGAATTACCAGATTTAGCTATTGAAAAACATGATATAATAAAACAAATTGAAAAACTTAAACCAGAAGATGACACATCAAAAATTATTGAATTTTTAGAAAACCCTGTTGAACAATTATTAGGTTCAGAAATGTTATTAGCGAGCATTAACATCCCTCAAGTTCAACTTGTAGAATTGTTATTATGCGGCACAGGAATAACACCTAATATAGAACATTTAAAATTAGCTTTAAAAATAAACTTTCAAAAATTCCCTAAAGATCAATTAGAAATAGTTAAACTAATATTACAATATATTAAACAAATAGATAAAGAGGTTTTTCAAACTATTTTATCTACAAATAATAAAAAGTTTATCGAATTATTAATACATAGATGTCTTACAAATAAATTTGATCTAGATAAGCGAACTCAAGAATATTTAAATGAAAAATTTAATTCATTATATGATCTATGTAAAGAACAGTATAAATTAAATAAATAGTTTAAACATTACTTAAAAAACATTATTTACAACAATTTATAGATCTAATTTTGATTTTTATAAAAAAACGATTATACTTTTTGAATATCTTCAGATTTTAATTAGAAATGTATGGTGAGCGTAGCTCAGTCGGTAGAGCATCAGGTTGTGGTTCTGAGGGTCGAGGGTTCGATCCCCTCCGCTCACCCCAAAAAAGTACTTGCAAAAATAAATCTAAGAATATACACTATCACTTATGAAATTAATCGGGGCATGGCGCAATTTGGTAGCGCACTCGCTTTGGGAGCGAGGGGTTGTCAGTTCGAGTCTGGCTGCCCCGACCAGTCTTCGCTACTACGTAGCTTCGTCTGGCTAGGCCAGTTACTTAATGGCCAATTTCATATACTTCAAAAAATCATTTTTTATAAAATACACTCTAAATCACCTTCTACAGATACACTTACAACAAAACCAGCCAACTATTGCTTTTTATAACCCATTTTTGTTACCATTAGAATATAATGATAGTAAAAACCAGGTTTAAAAGGAGATTAAAATGACTAAAAAAGGTGGCAAAAACACACAAAATTTTTCACACTTTAATAGATCTAAAAGTGTCCGTGGCCATAGCACTAGTCAAAGTGTAAGATTTGTTCAACATCCACATAATGATTTCTTTGTTGCAAATGAACATGATAGAAATGCAATTTTATATAGCCAACATGGAATATATCATTATAAACAGCATTTAGCAGATAGAAAAGTTGCAATGGATGATCATCATAAAACAGATTTAACTCAACGTATAATTGATAAGATTAAAAATCATAAATAAGATATAATTTATCTTTTATTAGAACTATAGAGAACTATCAATGAAACTAAAAAAATTAATATTATTAACTTTAATTATTTTTAATATAAAAGCGGCAGATGAATCAAAAATGCCAGAAATTAATAATTTAATTAATAATTTTGTAATTATTGATGTTCCCCAACAATACAAAATTCAAGAAGCTGAGCAATTAGATATTAATGACCCAGAAACTTTAACTGCTTTTAGTTTTAAAGAATTAATTCAAGATAAGACTTCGCCAGAAGAAGGGCAACCAATGCCATATACTCTAGCACGAGTTATTTCTATTGGCGCAGAAGTAGAAAATCCAAGAACGTATATTAAATATTATGATGCCGAAACATTTAATCAATTCTTGTTTCCAGGCAAAGAAAAGTTTCCAACAGAAGAAAAATTAAGACAACATCTTATTCGCAAAAAAGATCTTCAAACAAGATTGCCTATTCAAGATGTTCAATATTTTATTATTAATAATTTAGAAGAACCTGCTTTTAAATATCATGGCAATGTAAGCGAATATGCAATTGGCATACCTCAACCCGCTCCTGAAGCTGCTCAAGCTGCGGCAGCACCTGCAATAGAAAATGAATTTGAAGAAAATATTAATAATCTAGAAATGTTTGAAAACCATAGGTTCATTTTAAATTATATTAATAATCATGAATATGATTTATTTGGATTTATAATAAACGATATAAGAAATGATAATATCAATATCTTTATTATTGATAAAAATAATTATCTTTATAAAAAATTGACATCTTTAAATGATCTAAATTACTCTCAATTTAGCATTTTATTAAACAATAAATTATTTATAGATAGCTTGAAAAAGAATTTTAAAAGTGATTATAACAAGAATCTAAATGAAATTGCTGATAATAAAAATAAAATTGCTTATGATAAAAAGAAAATAGCTTCTATGATAGAACTAGCTAGAGAATTACCACCAGAGAACTTGGCAGAATTTAAGCAGGAACTTAGAGAAAATCTTTATAATTTAAGCCAAACTCTGTCTTTTGATGAATACCAAGAATTAGTAAACTTTGTAACAGAATAATATTAATCAAAAAAATATTCGCAAAATTATATAAAGAAAATAAACTATTCTCATTATTAATATTAAAAAATATATTGAGATAAATGATAAAACGTAATTTAGCATATCTAGACTGGATAAGTTTACTTTTAATTACAGTAATTTCTGCAATTGGAATATGCGCTGTATTTAGTGCAACATATAATCCAATACACCCCTATTCTATGTTCTTTAAAAAACAATTATTTGGTATAGCCTCAGGCTTTGTAATCTATTTTACATTTATGATTATAGATTATCGCAAACTTTGTCGAATTGGTTATTTTATATATTTTGCAGTAATGGTTATATTAATTTTTACTTTAATCATGGGACATGTCGGCCTAGGAGCCAAAAGATGGATCAATTTGGGGTTAATTAAATTCCAACCTTCTGAATTGGTTAAGTTATTCTTCCCTGCATATTTTGCATATTATTTAGAAACCGAATATCAAAAATCTAATTATAAACCTGAGCATTTAATTACTTTAGTTTTTATTTTATTATTCACAGCACTTTTAGTTTTAAAACAACCCGATTTAGGCACTGCGCTAATAATTCTATTTTGCGGCACACTTTTATTATGGTTATCCGGCCTTAAAAGAAAATATTTTATATACACCTTTGTAGTTGGCATGATATGCGCACCAATTCTGTGGGGATTTTTACGTGATTACCAAAAGAAACGCATTACAGTCTTTTTAGGTCAAGGTGATATGCAAAAAGAACGTTACCAAATTGAACAATCTAAAATTGCTATAGGCTCTGGTGGGATTTTGGGAAAAGGCTTTTTGCAAGGTACACAAAATAAATTAGAATTTTTGCCCGAAGGTCGTACAGATTTTATTTTTTCAGTTTTATGTGAAGAGTTCGGTTTTTGTGGTGCCCTATTTTTATTACTTTTATACTTAAGTTTATTTTTAAGACTTTTTGTAAAAATTCTTCAAATGAATGATTTTATTGCAAAAATTCTGGCTACAGGCCTTTTGTCATCCATTATTTTTTCTACTATTGTTAATATCTCAATGGTCACAGGCTTATTACCTATTGTTGGCATACCCCTACCTTTAATTAGTTATGGCATTAGTCATTTATGGATTACATTTGCAAGCCTTGGATGGATTAATGGCATTATAATGCGAAATTAGGTAGATTAATAATAGGAAAAACAATTTATTATTACTTAAGGCAAATATGATTCTATTAAACTTTCTGCCAATCTTAACTTTTATTTTTATCTACGTAGGCACAGGAATATATTTTTCTTTATCTGGAATACATAATGCCTTTTATCAATTATCAGCTACTGTCGCAATTATTCCTGCAATAGCCCTAGGTTGGATCTTACACAAAGGTTCTACCCAAGATAAAATGAATAGTTTTATTAATGGAATTAGACACCCTGACATTATCACAATGTGTATTATATTTTTACTTGCTGGTGCATTTACATCCGTCACCAATTCTATAGGTAGCGTTGATTCCACAATTAATTTAGCTTTGTCTTTAATTTCACCCAAATTTTTATTAATTGGAATATTTTTGACAAGTGCATTTATCTCAATAGCCATAGGTACCTCAATGGGAACTATTGCCACCATAGCACCTATTGCTGCAGGAATTGCATATCAGGGAGTTTTTAGTCCTGTTATTGCAATGGCCACTGTCGTTGGGGGAGCAATGTTTGGTGACAACTTATCATTAATATCTGATACAACTATTGCGGCTGTTATGTCACAAGAAGCTGATATGAAATCTAAATTTAAACTTAATGCTATAGTTGCATTAATAGCTTCAGCAATTACAATTGCAATATTGCTTTTTACACAAGACACAAATGTAACAATTGCATTCAAAGACTATTCACTAATCTTAGTTTTACCTTATTTATTCTTAATTGGATTAGCTTTAGCTGGCATTAATGTTTTTATTGTATTATTTATGTCGATAATATTTGCAGGTGGCATAGGTTATCTTCATCATGGGTATTCTATTTTTTCATTAAGCAATGATATGGTTAAAGGTTTTTCCAGCATGCATGAAATTATGCTACTTTCTTTAATGGTTGGTGGGCTTTCAGGGCTTGCCAATAAAAACTCAAAAGAATTAACTGATTATTTTGCCAGATTAATTACAAAATTTAAAAATCAATATAAAATTGCACAATTAATGATCGCAGCTATTGTTTCTATATTCGATATATTATTGGCAAACAATACTATCGCTATTATTTTCACGGGTGATATTGCTCGTGATATTGCAAAGCGTTACAACATACCTGCACACTACAGTGCTGCCTGGCTTGATATTTTCTCTTGTGTGTTTCAAGGAATTATACCATATGGCGCACAAATACTATTAGCAAGTAGTATTGGCAACATTTCACCATTAACTATTATTCCACATGTTTATTATTGTTATATTTTGGCTATAGTATCTATTGTCTTTATTTTATTTAATAAACCTAAAACCAATTGATTAGAAAATATTATGAACGAACAACAAACTTTTGAATACTTAGTAATGCAAGAAACCCCAGAAGAACGCTCAACAGATTTTGCACCCAAAACTTTTGAAGATTATCTTGGGCAACGTGAATTAAAAGAAAAATTAGAAGTTTATACCCAAGCTGCAAAAATGCGCAATGAAGCGCTTGACCACCTTCTGCTTTTTGGCCCTCCAGGGCTTGGCAAAACTACACTTGCGCAAATTATGGCATGCGTTATGGGCGTAGGCATAAAAGTTTGTAGTGGACCAATGCTAGAACGTACAGGCGATTTGGTTGCCATACTATCTGGGCTTGACCCCAAAGATATTTTGTTTATTGATGAAATACATAGAATGCCTAGTAATGTAGAAGAAATACTTTATAGTGCTATGGAACAATTTAGAGTTGACGTGATAATAGGCCAAGGAGCTGGCGCCAAGGTTGTTAATTTACCCATTAATACATTTACCTTAGTTGGCGCTACAACCAAATCTGGGATGATTTCTGCCCCCTTGCGCAGCCGCTTTGGAATTATAGAAAGATTGGATTTTTATAGCGATGAAGATTTGGCACAAATTATTTTACAAAACGCTAAATTTTTGAATATAAAAATCTCTGACACTTCTGCATTACAAATTGCCAAATGCGCACGTGGAACACCACGAATTGGTAAAAAAATATTACGCAGAGTGCGTGACTTTGCGCAAGTTACAAATTCTAATCTCGCAGACGAACAACTGGTAAATAACGCCCTTACTTTTTTGGGCATTGATAATGACGGCTTAAATATCCAAGACAATCAATTATTACGCAAAATTATGGAAAACTTTAATGGCGGCCCTGTAGGGTTAGAAACATTAGCATCTTTAATTGGTGAAGATAGTGAAACTATTGAACAAGTTTACGAACCTTTTTTGCTACGCAAAGGATTTTTAGAAAAATCTTCACGCGGCAGACAAATTCCTGTTAAAATTCAACCATTTTTAAAGAGTAAGTATTTTGGTCAAAAAATGTTATTTTAAAAAAAGGAAAGTATGAAAAAATTTTTAACGCTTCTTTTACTAGTAAATAGCTTTATATTATCTGATGAACCAACATTAAACAATCTATTTGAATTACTTGAACAAGGTGCAAACCAAGATTATATTGGCGAACCTGTATCACAGTTAGAACATGCATTGCAATGCGGCCAACTAGCATTAGACTCCAATTCAGACACGGAAACTATTTTAGCAGCTTTTTTACATGATATTGGACATTTATGTGCTAGTAAAGATGCAAAACAAATGGATGGTTTTGGTGTTGCGCAACATGAATTAATTGGCGCTGAATACATAAAAAAATTAGGATTTTCTACAAAAGTTACAGAATTAATGAAGAGCCATGTTGATGCTAAAAGATATCTTATTCATAAAAAAGGCGATCAATATTACAATCAACTTTCTGATGCCAGTCGCGAAACTTTAAAAAGGCAAGGTGGAATGATGACAGCGACTGAAGCTCAGTTATTTGAAGCTGATCTGTTATTTAAAGAAAAAATTGAATTAAGATTATGGGATGAAAAAGCTAAAATAAAAGATGCTAAAACTAAAGATCTAAATTTCTTTAAAGAACTATGTATAAAACATTTACAAAAGAACTAATATAAAAAATAAGCCAATCTAAATTAATAGATTGGCTTATTTGATTTTTAATCTGGTTGTTCTAATCTGCGCTGATTTTCTTTGCTTACAATATAATCATGAACCGATGACGAAATATCTAATTTCTCATCTTCAGGATTTAAAATATAATGCATCACCTCTTTGATTGGGCACAATAAAACATCTGCATGAGCATAACCAACTTTATCTTTGACGGTAATTACTAAATTATCAAATGAATCTTTCATTTTATTTGCAATATCTTCTGCCAATTCTTTTTTTTCAGAAAAATACATATTAACCCAAACCCTAGCTAATCTTATATATGCTTTTTTTAATTCGTTAAATTTATTCTGTTTAGCATTGGCTTTCTGACTCGCTTCATCTGGAATATTACCGGTTGCAATAAAGGCCACATATTGCCCAATAGCAGTAACTACAGCTGATGCTGCACTAATAAGACAAATTGCTTGCACAGGACTAACATCTGAATCTAATGACAAAAAACCAACAAATGGAATAATAGACGTAGTTAATACTATACCTAGACCTCTAGTAAAATATTTTTGCACTTTTTTATCAGCGGTTAAAGAAAGATCGAAAGTTAATTGCTCTGATTCCATAAAAGGCGAGCGTTGTTTAAGATTATTTCTAAAGGTACAAAGAAATTTTAAAATTTTAATTGCTTTCTCTTGATTAAGTCGTTCAAGTTCATCTATTGAACAATCTTTTGGTAAATAAAGGCTATTTTCTAAATCTTCTTGTGGCTCTATGTTTATCAATTGAGAATTTCCAACTAACTCAATTTGTTTATGTTCAGCATCGGCAGATAAAACAAATTTACTTTGACCGAAAACACTTATAACTAAGCCAATAAATAGTAATTTTTTGATTATATTTTTTTTAAATTCCATATTAATTCCTCTATAATTATTTTGTATATTTTTAACTTTTTGTTATTGATAAAAATAATTATTTTACAAAGGAAAAGTGGTTGGAAAATGATGTTCAGATAGTTGTTCTATTTTATATAAAGGCATGGCTGATATAAAAATATGAAAATTTTTATATGTTTGATCAATTTTATTAACAGCTTGTTGACAGTTTTCGGGCATTAAAATATCCGATGGCCGAACATAGTTAAAAGTTAATTGATCTGATAATTTTGCACATTGTTCAAAGAAAACAGCTTGTTTAGCATGCAACACATTAGTATGACCTGTTAAGCCTATTTGATTGCTAGTTTGGATATTGAAAGAGGTTAGATGTATAGTATTGGCGTTAATTGCTGAGATAAAGAAAAATGCACAAAGATAAATCATTGATTTTTTAATAATTTTCATACATCCTCCTTTTAAACCTAAATAGATAGTTCTATTATAAAAATAACCCAAAGTATTCAACTTGTCAAGCAATTAAATTAAAACACCCTATTTAAGCACCTTCAGGCATAAATTAACCAAAGTCCAAACCTTGAATTAGTTTTCTATTTGACAATACTGGTAAAGCCCTGTAATCTTATAATATTAATTAAATACGATGGAAGCAACTATATGAAAATAAACAAACTATTTTTACTGCTAATTTGTCTTTTTAACCTGCAAACATCGGGCTTTCCTATTTATTTTTGCAAGTTTGTTACACCAGCAGGCAAAGAAATAATAATTATTGGTGATCAACATGTGAGCTTAGGTGAAGAAACCGAAAATAAATATCTAAAGATTATGAAAAGTTTTTTTAATAACCAAGAAAAACAGAATAAAAAAACGAAAATATTAATTGAAAGTTCAAAACTAAAAGAAAACTATAAAAAAGAATTTAAAAAGTTAACAATCTTTGGAATGACATTTGGCGGACAAAAAGATATAGATTTTTTAGATAATTTAAATCTTGACAAACATTCTGATAATGACCACATAACTTTTAAACATTCTGATATTAGACCTTTAGAAAAGGATAAAACAACTCATGCTTGTTGGACAATAACTGATATTGAAAACTTTTTGCAAAATAATAACTACTCAATAGATTTTGAAACACGCAAACGCGAATATACAAAATTATTTAATATAACTTTAATAGATTATTACAATTCATTATGTAAAGCAGAATCATTTTTAAATTCTTTATTAAACAATTATCCAGACCTTTCGGATTTAATAAAGAGATCATTGATGGATATCGTGTTGCAAAAATTTAAGTTTAAGCTTTTAATTCAATCAAAAGGAGAAAAACTTCCTATTATTAATTTAACAATAGATAAAGATAAGTATTGTCCTAATAAACTTTCAGCCTTATCATTTGATCTTATGACTTCATTTGCTTCATTTGCAGATGTAGGTTTTGCAAAAGATATTTTAGATTCTGTAGAAACTAATGATACTACTGTTTTAGTGGCGGGCAATCTACATGCTGTTAACATGGAAAAATTTTTATCTTCTAAATTTGAAAAAGTTGCAGAATACGGCATAAAACCTAAAGAATTTAATTTAAAATCAAATTATGATCCCATTAATTTAAATATATTTAATAAATTAATGAACTCTGAGAAATCTTGTGATACTTGTTTTAATAGCAAAAACCTTAAATTATGTACCGGCTGTAGATCTGTTTCATACTGCTCGCAAGAGTGTCAAAAATCAGATTGGTCAAACCATAAAGCAGTTTGTAAAGCTGTTAAATCTAAAATCGAAGAAATTAAGAATACAAATCATGATATGGTTATTTACAAAAACTTTGCATTGATGATGTTATTAGCGAGTATGAACTTTATAAGCAATAATATAAATACTTAAGGCAATTCTTATGGACGCAACATTATGAAAATAAACAAACTATTTTTACTGCTAATTTGTCTTTTTAACCTGCAAATATGCGGCTACCCCCGTTATTTTGCTAAATTTAGAACACCTAACAACAAAGAAATCATTATTCTTGGAGATGTACATAGTCCTGATGAATCGGACGATGCTCATATAACTAATTTAATGAAGTTTATAAAAAACAACGAATTAAATGATAAAAAAACTAAGGTGCTGTTTGAATATGCCAATTATGAAAATTTTAATAAAGAATTATCTGCAAAATTTGAATCTGCTTACCGTAATTTATCTCAAGAATTATATGAACCGCTTAATCCGGCCCAATCTAATATAAACCCTAATGAAAATAACAATTCAGTTAATTTTTTAACCAAAATTGAAAATATATCCACTAAACCTAATTTAAATCATTTATTCATTAATTGCGAAGCTAGGCCATATGTAAAAATTTTTCAAAGTTTTATGATACTCGATGAGATTAAAGGATTAGATATAGATTTTGAAATAAAACACAAACTATTTTCAGCTACTTTCGATACTACTTTATTAGATTATTATAATACACTTTGTGAAAACCATAATATCATTACTGCTTATTTAAAAGAATGTCCTATTTTGAATGAAATTTGTTCCTACACGCTTAATATTATTGATTCTGAAAAAACTAAATATAGAAAATTAATTAAAGAAAAGGGTAAAAATTTTCTTTATTTTGATTTATGCATTAAAAACAACAACTATGATAGTGAATTAATTAATCATTTATTTGCTTTATTCTGTTTGACGGACAATCCGTCCATTGAAATTAATATTCTTAAAAATATTTTTAATTACTTAGATTCTGAAATCAATACAATAATTGTATGTTGTGGTAAACTACATGCTGATGTAATACAAAAATTCTTAACTAATCATTTTACAAAAAAATATGAATATGCAACAAAACAATCAATTGCTAATTATTATACAGAAAAACTGGGACTATCTAATGTTTTTTATCCATCTATAGGTATTAAAACATTTGAACAGCTATTATTTAATACTTCTACATTTAAATCTGATCAAAATTTGTTAAATGTATATCAAAAAAACTTTGCACTTTTGATGCTATTAACTGCAATAAATTCTATAACGAATACCATAAATATATAAAAGGAAATTGATGACGCATTTAAAAAAAATAATCTTATTATCTCTAATATTTACATTCCAAATTTATGGCTTGCCAAAATATTTTGTAGAATTTATAACACCTAATGGTAAAAAAGTTATAATTATAGGCGATTTGCATAATATAGGTACTGAAGCTCAAAATAATGAAATGTATGAAGTAATTTTAAGCTTTTTAAATAAACAAGAACAAAGTAATAGTCAGACCATTGTATTAGTAGAAGGCATGGCCACAAGTAAAAAACTAATGGATCAAGCGATTTCTGTTAAAAAAAACAATGATTATTTAATGCAATTATTAGATACAGACCAAACTAACTTTCAAAATATAAAAATAGTTAATGCCGATTTAAGATCTTTAGATAGCAATGATCTATTCTTAATTTATTCAACTTTTCATTTTGAACAAAAAAGTTTACCCGATAGCGAAAAAGGTAATGCTGAATTATTTTTTAATGAATACAAAAAAATATTAAATCTTACTGTACAAGAATATATCCAAAGCCTTTTTTTAGATCAAGAAAAATTACTAAAAATGGGCCTGCTTAAAAATGATAGAAGAATTTTAAGAATTGAAAATTTGATTAAAGGAATAAAACAAAATTACAAAGCAGATGATTCAGCATTATCAATTATGAAGAAATTTGGTCAAGAGGTCGCAAGCATTTCATCAGAAATTGCCGATGTTGGCTTTCTAAAATATATATGTGATAATCCTGACAAAAACATACTACTGGTTTGCGGCAATATACATGCAAGCAATATCGATACTTCTTTATCAGGAATGTTCACAAAAACTTTCTCTATGGGGCATAAAATAGATATGGCTATACCTGTAATAAATAATGAATTAATAAGCCCTGCTAGATTGCATCAAATTTTAAGAATCAAAGACGGTTGTCAGAAATGTTTTAAAGAACTTTCAGAAAAACAAAGATGTGCAAAATGCAAAACAACACATTATTGCTCGAGAGAATGTCAAGCAGCTGATTGGAAAATACATAAAAAATTTTGTAAGCCAGCTATAGAGCCTGAAAATCAAGCAGCATCATCTTCTAGCGCTACAAAAGCTATTAAAAATGATTAATAAAATATCAAAGCACTTAATTTTTAGCTAGTTTTATCTAAGTCAACTTTTAGAATTTTATTTTTCTTATACTGCACATTCAAATTATAAGCACCATTAGTTTCAAGTTGATCTATACTTGATACAATTTGGGGTAGTATTTTTGGGAATTTCCAAAAAATGAACTCAATATGAAATATAGGCCTGTCATTAATTGTTATTGCAAACTGTTTTAATGCATTTATGCTTGGGAATTTACGCCCAGAAAAAACTGCCTTATTTTGAAAATTAGGCAAGTCTTGAATAGACATTACTTGAAACATATCAATTCTTGAATAAATCGAATAAACATTTTTAAAAATTTTATGTTCTACTAAATTTTGCGTTTCTTCTATTACTGGACATGCCAATAAGATTAGTTTATCTATAATTATTTTATCATCAGGAATTTTGGCTAAATTAAGAGCAATATTACCGCCGTGGCTATGCGTGATAATAGTAATCTTAGTTTTAATATTAAGTTGTTTATAGAAACTAATTAATTTTTGTATTTCTGCATATAAAGTTTGTGCTGCCAAAAAACGTGCATGCGAACTAAGTTGCCCGGACCAACCAAATGCATAAAACTCATCTAGGGGATATATCAAAGGATTTGAACCTGAAATGCTGGTTGTAAGCCATTTAACATAAGAATACTTATTTAAATCAGAAATTTTAACCAAACGTCTTGGAATGTATAACGTTTTTGGTAATAATTTGGTTAACCATTCTGTATGAGTTCCATGAATGAATAATGTAATATTTTTAATTTCTTGCGCATCAATATTAATTAATAAAAAATTAAAAATTATTAAAAACATAATTATAATAAATATTTTAAACCACCCTATTTATTTAGAATATCAATTTAAATAGGTTATCTAATTTATTTATTTAATTTCAATATTTATAATTTCACCATTTTTAAATTCAACTTTTAAAAGATGCTCATGGTCGTTGCCTACCAATTTATCCATGACTTCGATAAGTTTTGGCAAAATTTTAGGAAAATTATGAAACACAAATTCTTCATGCAAAATTGCTCTATCATTAACTTTTAACTTGGTTTGTTTTAACTTATCATGATGTTTAAATCTTCTATGCGAAAAAAAGGATGATTTAGCATTTTGCAAACCTTGAGGGTCTAATACTTGAATCATATCTGCATTTGAATATATAGAATAAACTTTTTCAAAAATATCACTTTCTATAAAGTTTTCGGTTTCTTCTTGTACTGGCGTTGCTAATAAAACTAATTTGTTTATTTTAAAGCTATCTTTTGATACATGAGATGCTTGATGTATTTTAGCTAAATTAAGAGCAACATTACCACCATGACTGTGACCAATAATCGTAATCTTTGGTTCAACTCCCTTGGAACGTAAATCTAAAACTAATTTAGTTATTTCATTATATAAGTTTTCCGCCGCATTCACTCTTTCTTGAGAACTCAAAATTCCTGACCACCCAATTGCATAAAAAGAATTTAAAGGAAATTGAGCAGGATCTGCTAATGCCATTTTATCAACAAACCATTTTACATACGAATATTCATCTAAATCTAGTATTGAAGTTAAATGCTTAGGTATAAAAAGAACACGTTTAAATACTTCAGTTAATAAATCAGTATGAGTTCCATGTACAAATATAGTTATATTTTCTGTTTTTTTAACTTCCATCATCTTTTCAATTTTTAATGGCATTTCATTTTTCTTACACGCTATAAAAATACAAGAGAACGCTATTCCAATACATACCAAAAAAAGTTTATTAATTTTAAGACTTTCGACAAACTTTAATAACTGTATTTTTAATTGATTCATTTTTATACTCCATTTTGACTAAATGTTCATTGTCATCGCATGTTATATCATCCATAATTTTTAATAAGCCAGGTAGTATCTTTAAAAACCTACGACTTAAAAATTCAGAATGCATAATTGCTCTTCCGTTTATTTTAATTTTTACTTGTTTTAATTTATCACAGTGTTTAAATCTACGGTTAGAAAATAATGAAACATTTTTATTCTTATTTTCTTTATACAATCCTTGAGGATCAACTACTTGCAACATATCGGCTTTTGAGTAAATGGAATATACTTTCTTGAAAATATTATCATGTATCAAAGAATGTGTTTGATCTTGAATAGGGCAAGCTAATAAAATCAGCCTATCAACTTTAAAGTTAATTTTTTCTTTAGAATTTTGAATTTCATTATGAATATTAGCTAAATTTAAAGCCACATTGCCACCATGACTATGGGTAATTATAGTAAGCTCAACTTCAAAACCTTTATCATTATATTCAGAAATTAATTTTTGAATTGCTAAATATAAATCCTGCGCAGCTATTAACCTATAATTATAACCTAGACCTCCTGACCAGCCAAACGCATAAAAATCATCAAAATTAAAATCACAAGGCGAAACATTACATAAAATGGAATGCATTTCTTTTATGTAATATGTAGAATCTATTATTTCAGTTTTATTAAGACCAGATGGTACAAAAAAAATCTTAGGAATTAACTCTGTTATTGTTTTTGTTCCATGCACCCAAATGGTCACTTTTTTTATTTTAGATTCGCAATTAACCATTTTAAAACAAGGCACAAATTTTGCTTTTTTACACCCAGATAATATTAATAATGTAAATATGGCCAGCATTAAGACATAATTAATTTTACTAAACCTATACATGCATTCTTTCTATTTGAATTTAAAAACTTTATATATTTAAGTATAAAATATTAATTAGAAAATATCAAACGGTCGCCCTTTAAAATATGTACCTAAAACTTAAAATTTAATTTATAATATTTGCAACACCCTATTTTGATAAAATAAGGAAATTATTAAAATTTTTAAATTTATTCTCATTATTACATTTTTTAACAATGCAAGTGCATTTGACCCATTGCAAAGAATTATGTATCAGTTAAAAAATTCTCAAAGAGTTTATTTACCTGAAGGTACTTGTTATTTAGATAATATAAATTTTAATAATATTTTTAATAATCTATATATTAATATCGGCTTTAATGAAGCTGATTTACAAGAGGCAATTATAAATACCTGCCATCTTAAAGACATAAATTTCCACTACGCAAATTTAACAGGTACTAAATTTCTAAATTCTACTCTGATTAATATAGACTTTGATTTTGCAGATCTAACAGATGTTACTTTTAAAGATTGCATTTTTGTTAATGTAAAAACGGTTAATGCAATTACCACAAATACTCGATTTGTAAGAATTACTCATGTTAATGGAAATCAAAATATTCCAAGAAGAGTTTTTGGGCCAAGTTTACCGCCACCCCCACTACCACCTTGGCCACCTGAATCAAACAACGCGTCTTCACATAGTGAAAGTATAGCTGTAGACAATCCAGACTTTGATATTTTTTCGGCAAACCTATAGATGACTCAACGTTATATTAGCCTTAATGATTTAATGAACTGCTTTAGAAACTGGTTTCAAAATTTCCCCAAATACCCCATTGTTCTACAGCATTTATTTTTTTAGTAAATTCAAAAGATCCTGCAATGCCAATATTCATATCTCTTTGGCATATTTTAGTATCATAAGATAATGCTAAATACACCTTATTGGTTAATACTTGTGAATGACTAGCGCTTGCTAAGTCTAAATTTTCAAACGCTAGAGGTATAAAAGTTGTATCTGCATAAACGCCTAAACCTAAACCATCAAATGGCGGCTTTTGACAATCTTTAAAACATACTTTTTCAGCTTGTCTAAACCAAAGGTTATATCCCAATTCTGCATGCCATCTACATCTTTGAAAATGTAATGCTGTCCAAAAATTGACAACACTGCGTGGCGTTACGTCTAAACACATCGTTGTATAATTAATTGCGGGTACTGATTCTGCTGTGTTACCAATTGTAGAAGCAGCCATAAAACGAGATAAAGGTCCTAGTTTAAAATCCAATGAACGCAACTCAGTACTTCTAAATAAATATTGGTATGAACAATCGGCTAGGAATGTTACAGATTTATTTTCTGATTTATAAACACTATAGCCAAAATCGAATCCTGCCCCTAATCCCCAATGTGCTCGACCCACCATTGGTGCAAATAAAAATCTTGCAGATGGTTTATCAGCAATTGGAATTAAACCTGATCCATATAAACCTAAATAGCCTTTATTGTTACAGAAATAATAATTGTAGCCCACTTTAATTTCTATATCATCAAAACCTAGTGCTTTTAACTTTTGATTGGCTACTTTTCCATAATTAAGTTGATTGCTACCTAAAAAACAAAGTGGAGTGCAAATATCCTGAAAGTTTGGATTTGTACTTAATGTTTTTTCACATGGTCGTAAATTATGCGTAGCTTCATATATTGCAAATTTAGCATCGACCCAAAAATTGTTACAAAAGTCTTGATGATAATCAAAATAAGCACCTACCATTTTTCTTTCAGGCGCCAATGTTAATACCGATTCAAAAATCTGTTGATCAGTCGGATCCGGAGTTATATTACTTTCATCATCTGTTAATGGGAAAAAATAGTTAGATAAACTATGTTCATGATTATTTTTAGATTTTTGGAAAAAAACACCTGCTGCTATGTGAATGTCTTCGTCTGGCAGATTATAAGCATTTGGTTCAAAATATTTACTATAATAATTATACCAATTCAAACCAAGAAAAAAATCTACCTCTTCAATTGCTGACCTAGGTCTAAAAAATGTTTTACTTTCTGAATCACACTTTGAAATACCACATTTACTTTCACAAGCTAAACTAATAGAAACGAACGATAAGCTTATAACAAATATATACAAAAATCTTTTCATAATTTAATTTTCCTATATTTATAAAATTTTATTCTAGACTACATATTATAATTACCAAGTGTCAATAATAATCTTGACTTACTATAATTATTTATGAAATTATAAATGCATTGTATTTTAAAAATAATTTATAAAAAGGATATTATGAATGTTTTAATGAAGCGTCGCAGATTATTACCCCTTATATGTACACTACTTATATTTCAATCAAAATTACTATCAGATGCCCCAGAAAATATTAATTTTGAGGAACAAGAAGAATACACTTTAACGGAGCAAGAATTAGAAAACTTATTAACTACACGCGGAAATTGCTGCAAAGCAAAATTAACAACCTGTAAATTAATTTTAGGACCACGCGGAACAACAGGTGCAACTGGACCAAGAGGTCCAAGGGGTGCAACAGGTGTATGTAATTGCACAGGCAGTACAGGCGGGCGTGCTGCATGTACAGTCGGTGGCGGATGCCCAACTGGTATGACTTGCATTGGTGGGCAATGTTTCCCTATAGCATTATTAGGTGCTACAGGCAAAACAGGTGCAACTGGACATACTGGATCAACAGGAAGTGGAAATACAGGGGCAACGGGTAGAGTTGGCTTACGAGGTAATACAGGCGCTACAGGTGCTCGTGGATCTTCTGGAAATACTGGAGCAACTGGACCAAGCGTTACTGGTGTAACTGGTAATACTGGATTTACTGGCAATACAGGCAACACTGGATTTACTGGTGTAACTGGCAATACAGGCAACACTGGATTTACTGGTGTAACCGGAAACACAGGCTCTACTGGATTCACAGGGTTCACTGGAATAACAGGGTTCACTGGATTGACAGGAACTACAGGTGCAACTGGCGCAGCTGGTGGCTTATTAGCTTTTTCTGATTTCTATGCACTTATGCCAACTGATAACGCAGCTACTGTTGCTCCAGGCACAGCTGTTGAATTTCCTCGAAATGGTGCAACTAGCGGTACTATTGTTCGCTCAAGTGCTAATCAGTTTGTATTGCCAAATATTGGAACATATTCAATTACATGGCAAGTAAGTGTATCAGAAGCAGGCCAATTAGTTTTAGGATTGGATAGTGGTGGAGGCGTAATAGAATTATTACCTACAGTAGTGGGACGCGCAACAGGAACTAGTCAAATTTTTGGCAGTAGATTAATTACCACTACCTCTATAAATAACATATTAACAGTACGCAACCCAGTAGGGGAATCTACAGCGCTTACTATAACTCCCTTAGCAGGAGGAACTGACCCTGTTTCTGCATCGTTAGTAATTATGCAAATTGGTTAAAAATAATAAAGCTTCTTAAACTTTACCCCAATGCTACAAACAATTGTATCATTGGGGTAAATAATTTAATTAGCCTTGTATATTCTCACTCCTTCACAAGTTTGCTCAAAAAAGATAAGCTTTATTGTAAATTACTTAATATTTAAGGATTACAATGTCAGGACATTCCAAGTGGAAAACAATAAAGCATAAAAAAGGCATTGCCGATGCAAAACGTGGTAAAGCTTTTACTAAACTTATTAAAGAAATTACAATTGCAGCACGTGTAGGTGGTGGAGATCCAGGAGCTAATCCTAGATTAAGAACTCTTCTAGAAAAAGCACGTGAAATTAATATGCCTATTGATAACGCACAACGTGCAATAAAAAAAGGCACAGGCGAGTTACCAGGGCAAAGTTATGAAGCATATACATATGAAGGTTATGGCCCGGGTGGCATTGCAGTAATTACTGAAGTTTTAACAGATAATAAAAACAGAGCTATTGCTGAATTACGACATGCATTTTCTAAAAAAGGTGGCGTAATTGGAGAAACCAATTCTGTTAATTGGATGTTTGAAAAAATGGGAAATATTACTGCCCATAAAACTGATAGTACAAAAAATATTACAGAAGATGACTTGTTAGAAAATCTATTAGAATATGATATTGCAGACATTACATTAAGTGAAGACACTTTTTATATTACATGTAATCCAAAAGCATTAGATGAAGTAAAAAAAGCAGTAGTCGATTTAGGACTTAAAGTAGAAAACGCTGAAATTGAGTGGACAGCTAAAAATACAATGAGCTTAAATGATGAAACTTCAGAACAAGCTCTTGATTTTTTAACTTTCTTAGAAGAACTTGAAGATGTTCAAAACGTATACACAAATTTAGAATAGGAAATTATGATTTATAGCATGACAGGTTTTGCATCTAAACTTACTGATATACATTTAAATAATGGGCAACAAGATAACATAATAAAATTATCGTTAAGTTTAAAATCATTAAATTCGAGATTCTTTGATATCAATTGCAAATTACCTTATGCATTAAATCAGTTTGAAACAGAAATAATTAAATTAATTAAATCTAAATTACTTCGTGGCAATATTAACTTTTCTATTTATTTGAATAATCCAAATGCATTTAAATCCTCGATAGAAGCATCTACCCAAACAGTATCTGGATACATAAATGCATTAAATAATATAAAAAATGAATTTAATATATCAGGTGATTTATCTATATCTGATATATTAAAATTACCTGATATATTTATTGCAGGCGAACGTATTATTGATGAGCAAATAAAAATTAAACTTTTTGAAACTATCAATTTATTAATAGATAATGTAATAATTGAACGTAAAAAAGAAGGCGATGAATTACAACGCGACCTTGAGCTTCGTATGAATTTCATGGATCAAAAAATTCATGAAATTGAAAAAATATTTGAAAGCACATTAGAAGAACAAAAACAAAAAGTTAGTAAAAAAATACATGAACTAAATGAAGCTAATGAAAACTTTACAGAAGTTCAACGCCAAAACCTTTATAATACGCTAGATAAAATGGATATTACTGAAGAAGTTGTAAGATTTAAAAGTCACCTAAAAAACATTAGAGGTTTCTTAACTTCTCGCGTAGAAGAAAAAGGCAGACAAATAGATTTTACACTACAAGAACTGGCAAGAGAAATTAATACAATTACCGCAAAAACACCTTCTGCGCAAATTAGCGAATTAGCTATTTCAGTTAAAGTTGAACTTGAAAAAGCTAGAGAACAAACACAAAATATTGTTTAATTCTAAAATCAAACTCTTGTTTTTTTTATATATTTAATACTAATCTCCTATTTAAATAACTTTATTTAAATAGGAGATCTCATGTATAAGCAAATGTTAACAATGCTATTAATTCTAAGTATTAATCTTAAAGCCTTAGAATCAAACACAACTACTAATCCAAACGACGTCACCACTATAATACAATCTTATGTTAATAAAACAGGTATAGTTTGGGTAGGTACACCTGATACTAACTTATCAGATGGTTATTTAAGATTAGGTAATGATCCAGCTCCAAACGAAGTAAAAACTTTAGCATTATATGATGCAAGCGGTAATCAAATATCAGCAACATTAGATGGAAGCACTGTTACAATACCTTCAACCTTTGCCAAAGCATTATATGGCAATACGCATTTAATACCTTTAAATGTAGAATCTTCAAAGAAAACTGCAGTAACTACATTTGACGATAAATTAATCGAGAAAGCTATAATTGCTAATAACATTATTGCTAAAAAATTAAAAACTGAAAAAGATACTCATAAAGAAGAAATTAAAAGAGAACAAAAAAAGAAATAGTTTAAATTAAAAATCGACCGGGGACTGATAGAAATTATTCTATCAGTCCCCGGTCGATTTTTAATAAATTACTAGCAATTTGTAGAAAAGACTGTATCCAACTTTCCATTATGAGTAAATCTTATTATCACTTGCTTATCATCAATGGTTGCTGCAATAATTATTTTATTATCTTCATCAACAGTAAGGCTATTAATCTTATTATTTAAACCTAAAGATACTAATTCTATACCATTTTTACCAAATGTGTTGTCTAAAGTTCCATCAGTTGTATAACGTGCTAAAGCAATTTTATTTTCACTAACCCCTGCTGCTATAATTTTGTTATCTTTATTAAATACCATAGAAGAAATAGATGCACAACAACCTATTGTTGTAATTACGCTTCCCGATCTTGCTAAGTATGTTTTATCGCCAAATGAATAATCTAAACTTCCGGTATTATCATATTTAGCTATTTTAAAATTATTATTATATTTTCCAGCAAGTAATGCACTGCCATCTTTTTGTAATATAATTGCATTAATAGTATTATTCTTATTTAAAATAACTTTATCCATTGAATAATTCTCATCAATAGATCCACAATTGTTATATTGCTGCAAATATAAATAATCACTATTTTTAATTACTGATAAAAGTTTACCATCCGATAGAATAATAAAATCATTTAAAATTTTACTGGTATTAATTACTATATATTTTGCTTTACAATCTTTTTCAAAATGATTCGCATTAACTGTGCTTGATATTAATGAAATTAAGAACCAAAGATAGAAAAATCTAGACATGAAATCTCCTTTAATTATAAAATTACTATTTACCTAATTAATTATTAATATTTTTCAATTTTTAATCAATACTTTAATCTTACTGAAGCCTTAAAATATTAACTGATATACTCGGTCTTATTGTTCCACTTCCTTGGTTTGCAATAATACCGGCCGCTAAAGCTGTACTTTTTGCATATTGTAATTGAATGGTATCATTTTGGGCAAGTGTAACTATTCCTGAATTTGTAAGCAACTGAATTCCATTACCATTAATAGGTACGTTTAATTGTGTGTTAGTTTGACTAGGCAGTTCGGTTCCATTTTTTAAAAGCCGAATTGCAATGTTAATACTTGTAGCTGATGCGGCATTTAAAATTCCAGCTTCAGCTGAATAAGTAATAAAAAACTTTCCTGTCTCAGGAGCTTTATATTGAAGAGTATTATTTCCAACATTAGTCCAAATATTATTGTCATTTCCTAATAAATTATTAAAAGTAATGGTTTGAAAGGTGTTTGCTGTAGTAGTTGTCTGACTAACATTACTATAAGCAAAAAGAGTATCTTCACCCATTGTTTCTATAGTAGTAAAATTAATTTTTTCAGATACCACCACGATGGAGCTTACAACCAACTTAACTAAAATTGAATGAACGCCAATTGTTAAAGCATTCGTTTGTACTGTCCAATTTCCAGAACTATCAGTTGGTATTGTAGTAAAAAGTACATTATCTATAATTATTTGGACCTGTGCGTTTGCTGCTGAAGAGGTACCAGAAAAAATTGGCACTTTTGTAGTTATAACAGAATTATTAGCAATACTTGTAATATTAATAAAATCAGTATTGTTTTTATTATATCTAACTAATGCAACTTGTTGTACTGGTGGAAAACCTGAACCAGTTGCAAAACCACCGGCTACCACTCTATCATCTGCTTGCAAAGCTAGTGCATTAATTTGTGAGAAATTATTT
>JARLHJ010000005.1 GCA_031292305.1 Candidatus Babeliales bacterium | reverse complement strand
GCTCACGCAGATAAAATCGCTGCAGATAAAATCGCTGCCGATAAAGCTATTGCTGACAAAGCTGCCGCTGATAAAGCTAAAGCTGCTGCCGATAAAGCTGCCGCTGATAAAATTGCTGCTGATAAAGCTCACGCAGATAAAATCGCTGCAGATAAAATCGCTGCCGATAAAGCTATTGCTGACAAAGCTGCCGCTGATAAAGCTAAAGCTGCTGCCGATAAAGCTGCCGCTGATAAAATTGCTGCTGACAAAGCTACTGCCGATAAATTGTCCAAAGATAAGTCAGACAAAGAGAAAGCTGTTATTGATAAATTATTTACAGACAAAGCATCTGCAAAAGCAAAACAATTTAAAACAACTTCAGATCTACTTACCCAACAAGCAAATATTATATGGCAATTTAAAGTTGCACAGGCCACTAAAAAAGTTTTACTTGTAAAAAAATTAACGCCACAAGTTAATAAGCTCAAAAAAGATTTAGTTACCGTCCCTGTAAATATTAAAAACACACAAGGGCAAACACCGTTAATGTTAGACCCAAGACGTGCAGCAATTGTATATGGTTTAGAAAAAAAGAAAGCAAAAATTACTGTTAATGCAAAAGATTCTAAGGGCAAAAGCGTATTGCAATATCTAATTGCATCGCCCTTTGCAAACAATATTAATTTATACAGAGCATTAATTAACGCCGGGGCAAAAGTTAATAACAATGATATTAAGGTTGTACAGAATAAATTAAAAACTAAACCTAAGCAATTAAAGCCTATCGTTGCAATTTTGCAACAAGGCAAAAAGAAAAATAAATAGGGGAAGCATGAAGTTAAAAAATATTATTTTATTATTACTTTTATTAACATTTAATTTAATAAATTGCGCTCCTGCAAATATTTTTATTTCTGAAAAAAGAATTGATGAACTTGCAAGTTGGTTTGCAACTGGGATGGCAGAGTATGAAAAGGATTATAAAAAAACAGTTGCTGCGCAACAAGCAAATGTAAATTTAAATAGTTACACACAAACAGAAGCCAATATGAAGTTATTAGTTGATATTTATAATTATGAAATGAAACCTCAGAATTCTAACTCAACTAGCTCTGTAAAGGTATTAACTCATTCTGCTGCTTTAAAAAATAACACTCCACCAAAAGTTGATACTTTAAACGACCTTAGAAATAATGAGAATGCTCTGGTTAATTGGGTATCTACAATTTATCAACATAAATGGGGAAAATCCTTACAAAATTTTAAACCTTTAATTGGCAACATTTTAAAAAGAGAAAAAGAAAATATTAATGATTATGTTCTATATCACGGACACTCATTAAGTCTTAGTTTAAATTTTGATTTATTTAGAGAACTAGACAGTTTTATTTTTTACGCGCCAAAAATTTTTAATTCAGAAAATATAACTAACTTAAAACCTAAAGAATCTGTTATTAGGTATTTAAAAAACAGCAACCCTAAATATACAAATGCTGATGAATTTGTTAAAGCATGGCAACCAAGTTGGAATGACCAAACACCTGAGTTAAGTGAACTTTTACTTTCTACTAATCTTGGATTATTTCAAAACATGGTAAATTCAGGATCAAATACTTTTTATTATTTTGTAACTTCACTAAGCCTATTAGGCGCAAACCATACTACTTGGATTGATAAAGTTTTCAAAGACTGGAACTTTGAGCCTAAATACAAAAAAGATTTAAATGATCTTTATAAAAATTTCATTAAATCTGATAGTGGTAATTTATTACAAATTTTTATACCCAAACCCTTATTGAATAAATTAGTATATACCTCGCAAGTAGGGGGAATACCTTATAATCAATATGGCAATTCATTAAATACCCTCATTTCTAATCCAAATGCTACAACTGCAGATGTTTTTGATTTTTATAGAAAGGCAAAATTCCCACAAGGTTCTGCTTTATATAAATTTAACAGCCTTCAATTTAGGATATTATTAATCCCTGAATTTTTCGATTTTAATAATGACATTAAAATTTTTAAATATACAAATTCTGAATTAGATGGGGAATTCGGTCCTGATTACAAAAAAGGTCTACGTAATATAGTTGCAAAAATGATGATCAATTATATTTTAAAGAACCAATCTGAAATATTAAAAGGCACTGATTTGCAATTAAAACAAATTTTTTATGAGATAGCACAATGGGCCGATTTATCTGCAGCGCAACAAGCACAAATTGATAAAGACAAAGCTGATAATATACAAAAAATAAAAGATAAAGAAAAAACTGATAAAGCTAAAGAAGCAAAAGAGAAAATACAAAAAGAAAAAATCACTAAACAATATGATTTAGGTTGGAAATATTATAATAACGCCGAATACTTAAAAGCCATACAACCTCTTAAAGAAACAGCAGAACAGAATTTAGATATACCTAAAAAATCTGATGCATGTTGGGCTCTTGCATGTATTTACGGCTATGGTCTCGGAGTCAGCAAAGACCTTAATCTTGCAAAGCAATATGCAACAACAGCTGTAAATTCCGGTGCAACGTGGACACAAACAATATTAGATTATATTAATACCGAAATTAAAAATGAGAAAGCAGCTAAAGAAAAAATAGCAAAAGACAAAGCGGCACAAGACAAAGCTGCCAAAGACAAAGCCGCAGCTGCAGCCAAAGCCAAGGCATTGCTTGCAGCCAAAGCAAAACAATTTAAAACAACTTCAGATCTACTTACCCAACAAGCAAATATTATTTGGCAATTTAAAGTTGCACAGGCCTCTAAAAAAGCTTTACTGGTAAAAAAATTAGCACCGCAAGTTAATAAGCTTAAAAAAGATTTAGTTACCGTCCCTGTAAATATTAAAAACGCACAAGGGCAAACTCCGTTAATGTTAGACCCAAGACGTGCGCCAATTGTATATGGTTTAGAAAAAAAGAAAGCAAAAGTTACAGTTAATGCAAAAGATGCCAAGGGCAAAACAG